>NZ_JBFOCN010000058.1:0-19675 GCF_040907815.1 Aeromonas sp. s6 | reverse complement strand
GTGTGGCATTCGCCATGCGAGAGTAGGACACTGCCAGGCACCCAATACAAGAAACCCCGCTCACTCGAGCGGGGTTTTTTATTGCCTGAAATTCACGTTATCCATCCATATCTGGTTGATTTACCACCACGATTGTATCGTTATACAACCTGATCAGCGCAGGGCAGCTCCATGTTGACTATCCCATCTTCCAGCTGAATATCGATCTTGAAACCGAGCCGTTTGGCCAGATTGATCATGCCGCGATTGCTGGGCATGGTCATGCCAGAGAGCTGGCCTATGCCACGCTCTCTGGCATAGCGCACGATCTTTTCCATCATCAACTTGCCGAGTCCGAGGCCTTTCAAGTCCGAGCGGACCAGGATGGCAAACTCCGCATCCGATTGATCCGGGCTGGCAATGGCTCGCACCACTCCCAGGATCTGCTGGCTGAAAGGGCCGTCCTGACCCACGGCGACGAAGGCCATTTCCCGGTCGTAATCGATCTGGGTCATGCGGGCCAGCTCCTCATGTCCCAGCTCCCCCACGTCGGCGAAAAAGCGTTTGTACCTGTCTTCATCAGACACCTGCCGCACGAACTGCTTGTGGGCCGGCTCGTCTTCGGGGCGGATGGGGCGCAGCAGCACATGACTCTGATCTTTCAGCCAGGCACCCTCTTCCAGCTCGGTGGGATAGGGGCGAATGGCCAGTGGCAGCACTTGTTGTCCTCGCTCTGCCAAGACGAGCCGGGCATCCAGGATCACCATCTCTTCGCCACAGGCCTGCAGCGGGTGCAGATCCAGTTCTTGTATCTCGGGGAAGGCCAGCAGCAGCTCGGAGAGCTGGCACAGCACCTGGCCGAGGGCGTCGATATCGAGCCGTACCGGACTGGCCTGCTCGCGGATCTTGCCATCCTTGAGGGCACCAATGATCTGGTAGCGAGCCAGTGCCTGGTTGAGGGGAGGGAGTGCCGCGACCATCTCGCGGGGCTCGGCACCGGATTCCCCGAGCAGGATGACGGGGCCGAAGACCGGATCCTGTTGCAAGCGGATCCGCAGCTCCAGACCCCCACTGCGGCGTGCCATGCGTTGTACCAGAAGCCCTTCTATGCGGGCGCCAGGATCGTGCTGACGTACCCTGTCCAGAATGGCATCCGCCGCCTGGGCGACTTCCGCCGAGGTGCGCAGGTTCAGCATGACACCGTGTACATCGGATTTGTGGGTGATGTCGGGAGATCGCAGCTTCACCGCTACGGGGTAGCCGATCTGTTCTGCAGTCAGTGCGGCCTCGATGGCATCGGAAACGATCCAGGTCGCGAGGGTGGATAGCCCGGCTGCCTGCAAGATGGGGTGGGCCAGGTGGGTATCCAGTACCCGCTGTTGACGGTCCAGCGCTTGCCCAAGGAGCTGCTGGCAGCGCTCGACATCGAGCCTGTCGCCCTGCAGGGAGGCTGGTGTTTCCATCAACTGCTTCTGGTTGCGGCGATATTCCACCATGTGCATGAAGGCCGTGACGGCGCTTTCCGGGGTGCGATAGGTCGGGATGCCCGCCTCGTTGAACAGGCGTCTCCCCTCCTGGGCGGAGTATTCGCCTGCCCAGTTGGTCAGGATGTTGAATCGTCTGGCCCTGGGATGCTGCTTGATGAAGTCGATCAGGCTGCTGGCGAGGGTGACACCTCGGGCGGTGAGGGACGGTGCATGGATCAGCAGGATGGCATCGGCACTGTCCCCTTGGAGCAGCGTCTCGAGTGCACTCTTGTAGGCCTCGATATCTGCATCGCTGCCGATGTCGAGGGGTGGCATCGCCAGCTTGCCTCCCCGAGACAGCAGTACGTCTGCGGCCATGTTGGCGAGGCCGCGCCCGTTGGAGAGGATGGCGAGCCGCTCCCCCTTGAGGGTCAGGGAGTGGCTCAGGGTCTCGACAGTGGCAAACAGTTCGTGGGTATCCCGGACGCGCAGCATGCCAGCCCGGCGGATGGCGGCATCATAGACATTGTCGAGACCGTTGGCCGGGTCGTGCCGACCGCTCTTGAGGATCAGGATGGGTTTGTTGCGCGAGGCGGCACGGGCGGCGGAGAGAAAGTGCCTGGCATCGTGCAGCTTGTCCATGTAGATCAGGATGGCGCGGGTCGTCCCGTCCCGGGAGAGCTGATCCAGCAGTTGGCCAAAGTCGATGTCGCAATGATCGCCCAGGGAGATGAAGGCCGAGAAGCCGATTTCGCGCTGCTTGGCCCAATCCAGGATGGTGGTGCTGACCGCTGCCGACTGGGAGAGAAACGCCACCTGTCCCGGAGTCGCTGCAATGGGGGAAAAGCTGGCGTTGATACCCTGCCCGGGGAGCAGCATGCCCATGCTGTTGGGGCCGAGCAGCCGGATGCCGTATTGCTGGCACAGATGCTTGAGCCGCAGGCGCTCGTCAGTGGAGAACTGGGCGGCCAGTATGATGGCGGCTCCGGTTCCTTTCTTGCCGAGCTCCTCGATGAGCGGCAGTACCCGTTCGCGCCGGGTACAGACGATGGCGAGATCGGGGGAGAGGGGAAGGCTCTCTATGTCCGGATAGGCGAGCACGCCAGCGATGGCCTGGCTGCGGGGGGCTACGGGTAGTATAGGGCCCTGGAACTGACCCGCCAGCAGGTGCCGGATGACCACATGGCCTGCTTTCTGCGGATCACTGGAGGCGCCGATGACGGCGATCGAGTGAGGTTTGAAGAGCCGATCCAGGCCGCTTTGTTTCATGGGCACTCCTCGTGGTGGCCCCCGGGGCGAGGGGGACGGATGGTGCCAGTCTAATACGCTTTGCGTGCGGGTACTGTGACCGATTGCGGATCACGATCTGGCCAGTGCGCTGGCGCGCAGATAAAAGCGCAGCTCCCCCTGAATGCATTGCACCGTGGCGAGGTGCCTGTCCTGGAGATAGATCTCCTGCTCCCGATCGAGTTCATGGCGCTGGACCCCGAGGCTTTGCAGATATTCTGCGAACAGGATGGCACTGCGGATTTCGACAAGATGCTGGCTCACGCTCTATTCCTTGATGGTGGCTGGATGGTGCCGGCCAGTGTCCCCTCTTCTCCCCCACTTTCATACTGATACATTTGACACTCACTGTGGCTCTGACGCCTGCCGGATCAGCGAAGGCCTCCCTGGCCGCGTGCGGTGTCCCAGAAGGCGCGGATCAGCGGCTCTTCCAGCCGCTTCTTGAGCACGGCGATGCCGACGTCGAACGCCTTGAGCGCCGGTTTGGGCTCGACCACACGCACCTTGTCCCCCATGGGGCTGTGATCGATGACGGCGGCAGGCACGACACCCACACCGAAGCCGAGGGCCACCATGGCGACGATGCCCTCGTTGCCCGCCACTTCTGCATAGATGTTGGGAGCTATCCCCTTGTTGCGAAACCATTGATCACAGCGCTTTCGGGCTAGCCCCTGTTCGGAGAGGATCAGCGGCAGGCGCTCCCAGTCAGGTTCACCCAGGGGGAACCACTGACCCTGCTGGGGGGCATTGCGGGGGGCGATGAACACCAGAGGGACTTGTTGCAGGCTGGCGAATTCCAGCTTGGACGAGAGCGCATCCGGCCTCGCTGCGATGGCGAGATCGGCTTCGTCAGCCAGGATCTTGTCCACTGCCAGTGCCGGGTCGCCGGTCTCCAGCTTGATCTCCAGCTGGGGATAACGGCGGCGAAAGCGCTCCAGTACTTCGGGCAACAGAAAGTAGCTGGCGGTGACCGAACAGAAGACCCGCAACCGCCCTTGCAGCGGCTCGTCGCTGCGCTTGAGCTCCTGTTTGAGTTGGCGCCACTCCTGCAGCAAGGCACCGCCAAACTCCCGCAGCTTGTCACCAGCAGGGGTGAGCCGCACCGAGCGGTTGTCCCGCTCGAACAGCACGCAGCCGGTCTCCTGCTCCAGTCGCTGGATGGCGCGGCTCAGGGTGGAGGGGCTGACCGCCATGGCATCGGCGCTTTTGCCGAAGTGGAGGGAGTCGGCGAGGTGGAGAAACAGTTCGAGATTGCGAAGGTCCATCTTTTTATTCCTGCGGCGTTGTCAGGCGCCCTGTAGCACGATGGCTCGGCGGCGGGAGATTGCGGGAAATCACATTTCAATTCCTGCAACGTACTGTTTCGAATATATCAGTTCAGGCAATAAGTGTCCCGCGCTATAGTGGTTTCGACAACGCCGCTATCCGGCATGGAATCAATCGAACGGAGCAATCACCATGGCTAACTATTTCAACACCTTGAACCTGCGTCAGCAGTTGGCCCAGCTGGGCAAGTGTCGTTTCATGCAGCGCGAAGAGTTCGCGGACGGCTGCAACGTGCTGAAGGGCAAGAAGGTGGTGATTGTGGGCTGTGGCGCCCAGGGCCTGAACCAGGGTCTGAACATGCGCGACTCCGGGCTGGACATCTCCTACGCCCTGCGCAAGGCCGCCATCACCGAGAAGCGCGCCTCCTGGCAGAAGGCCACCGACAACGGCTTCGTGGTCGGTACCTATGAAGAGCTGATCCCGACCGCCGATCTGGTGCTGAACCTGACTCCGGACAAGCAGCACTCCGACGTCGTCAAAACCGTGATGCCGCTGATGAAGCAGGGCGCCGCTCTGGGCTACTCCCACGGCTTCAACGTGGTGGAAGAGGGTCAGCAGATCCGTTCCGACATCACCGTCGTGATGGTGGCGCCCAAGTGCCCGGGTACCGAAGTGCGTGAAGAGTACAAGCGCGGCTTCGGCGTACCGACCCTGATCGCCGTCCACCCGGAGAACGATCCCCAGGGTGAGGGCATGGCCATCGCCAAGGCGTGGGCCTCTGCTACCGGTGGCGACCGTGCCGGCGTGCTGGAATCTTCCTTCGTCGCGGAAGTGAAATCCGACCTGATGGGCGAGCAGACCATTCTGTGCGGCATGCTGCAGGCCGGTTCCCTGCTCTGCTACGACAAGCTGGTTGCCGAGGGCACCGACCCGGCCTATGCCGGCAAGCTGATCCAGTTCGGCTGGGAGACCATCACCGAGGCCCTGAAGCAGGGCGGCATCAGCTTGATGATGGACCGTCTCTCCAACCCGGCCAAGCTGCGTGCCTTCGAGCTCTCCGAGCAACTGCGCACCCTGATGCGTCCGCTGTTCGAGAAGCACATGGATGACATCATCGCCGGCGAGTTCTCCCGCGGCATGATGGCTGACTGGGCCGAAGACGATGCCAAGCTGTTCGGCTGGCGCGAAGAGACCGGCAAGTCCGCCTTCGAGAATGCCCCTGCCTATGCCGGCAAGATCGCCGAGCAGGAGTACTTCGACAATGGCGTGGTCATGGTGGCCATGGTCAAGGCGGGTGTCGAGCTGGCGTTCGAAACCATGGTGGCCTCCGGCATCTATGAAGAGTCCGCCTACTACGAGTCTCTGCACGAGTTGCCGCTGATCGCCAACACCGTCGCCCGCAAGCGTCTGTACGAAATGAACGTGGTCATCTCCGATACCGCGGAGTACGGCAACTACCTGTTCGCCAACGCCGCCGTGCCGCTGCTGCGCGAGCACTTCATGCCGACTCTGCAAGCAGGGGACCTGGGCAGTGCCCGTGCCGAGAGCAAGGCGGTGGACAACCTGGCCTTGCTGGCTGCCAACGAAGCGACCCGCAACCACCCGATCGAGAAGATCGGCCAGACCCTGCGTGGTTACATGAAGGACATGAAGCGTATTGCCGTCGGCGGTTAAGCCTTCGCTGAGCGGCATCGGAAGGGGCGGGGATGACGATCCCCGTTACTGGCTGGCTTAGACACCTGGCCTGTCGTCCGGATGATGCAAACAGACAAATTGAAGCCTATAAAAAAGCCCCGCTCATCGAGCGGGGCTTTTGCATTCTGGAGGGCGGGAGCAATCAGGCCTTCCAGGCTTTCCAGGTGTTGATCAGGCCGTTGGTGGAGCCGTCGTGGCTGGTGACGGCCTCATCGGTGCCCAGCTCCGGCAGGATCTTGTTGGCCAGCTGTTTGCCCAGCTCCACACCCCACTGGTCGAAGGAGAAGATGTTCCAGATTGCGCCCTGTACGAAGATCTTGTGCTCGTACATGGCGATCAGGGAGCCGAGGGTTTTCGGGGTCAGCTGCTTGAACAGGATGGAGTTGGTCGGGCGGTTGCCTTCGAACACCTTGAATGGCACCAGATCCTTGACTTGCTCCAGCGTCTTGCCGGCGGCCAGGAACTCGGCCTCCACCGCTTCCTTGCTCTTGCCGAAGGCCAGGGCTTCGGTCTGGGCGAAGAAGTTGGCCAGGAGCTTCGGATGGTGGTCACCGATGGGGTTATGGCTGATGGCCGGCGCCAGGAAGTCGCAGGGGATCAGCTTGGTGCCCTGATGGATCAGCTGGTAGAAGGCGTGCTGGCCGTTGGTACCCGGCTCACCCCAGATGATGGGACCGGTCTGGTAGTCCACCGGATGGCCGTCGCGATCCACGTACTTGCCGTTGGACTCCATGTTGCCTTGCTGGAAGTAGGCAGGGAAGCGATGCATGTACTGATCGTACGGCAGGATGGCTTCGGACTCGGCACCATGGAAGTTGTTGTACCACAGGCCGATCAGGGCCAGCAGTACGGGCACGTTCTGTTCATAGGCGGCAGTGGCGAAGTGCATGTCCATCTCGAAGGCGCCTTGCAGCAGGGCCTCGAAGTGCTCGAAGCCGAGGGAGAGGGCGATGGGCATGCCGATGGCGGACCAGGAGGAGTAACGGCCGCCGACCCAGTCCCAGAACTCGAACATGTTGTCGGTGTCGATGCCGAACTCGGCCACGGCCTTGCCGTTGGTAGACAGGGCGGCGAAGTGCTTGGCCACGTGAGCCTTGTCACCGGCGTGACCGAGGAACCAGTCGCGGGCGGTCAGGGCGTTGGTCATGGTCTCCTGGGTGGTGAAGGTCTTTGAGGCCACCAGGAACAGGGTGGTTTCCGGATCGATCTTCTTGAGCGTCTCGGCGATGTGGGTGCCGTCGACGTTGGAGACGAAGTGCATCTCCAGGTGATTCTTGTAGGGGCGCAGGGCCTCGGTGATCATGACGGGGCCCAGATCGGAGCCACCAATGCCGATGTTGACCACGTGCTGGATGGCCTTGCCGGTATAGCCCTTCCACTCGCCACTGATGACCTTCTCGCAGAAGCCCTTCATCTTGGCCAGTACGGCGTTCACTTCCGGCATCACGTCCTTGCCGTCAACCTCGATGGGACGGTCGGAGCGGTTGCGCAGGGCGGTGTGCAGTACGGCGCGTCCTTCGGTCATGTTGATCTTGTCGCCGTTGAACATGGCGTCGATGGCGCTGCGCAGATCGGTCTCGCCAGCCAGGTTCACCAGCAGCTTGAGGGTCTCTTCGGTGATCAGATTCTTGGAGTAGTCGACCAGGATGTCGCCACCGAAGGTGAGGGAGAACTTGTCAAAACGCTTGGGATCCTGTGCGAACAGATCCTTGAGACGCATCTCCTTGTTGGCTGCAAAATGGGCTTCCAGTGCCTGCCAGGCCTGGGTCCGGGTTGGATTGATATTTTTCATAGGATTATCAGTCTTCCAAGTTGTGTTTGAACCTTGCAGGCAAGGCTCCCGCCAAACCTTATTATGCGAGCATTATACCGGGCACTCCGTGCGCCCCGTGTAACAGAGCATTACCAATTGTCTGCAACGAGGGAGTGTACAACCAAAACAGTGCGATTATGAGTCACCCAGTACCCCGGGATCTTGCGTTTGCGCATGCTTGTTCGGGTTGAAAAGGCTTTCATTTCAAGGGGAGCGCGGCCGTGGCTCTGGAAAGCTGGCGTGACAGATCAAAGGGTATTCAACAGACGCTCATCGGACGGTTTTTTGAGCAGGCGCAAATGGTGGACAACAGACGCTGGCTACCATATGAGCCGAATGGACGAGATCTCCCAGGGATGGCCAAGGTATGGAATCAATGGTGTGGAATGAGGAGATCGAGATGAAAGCCCTGTTATCCCTGTTTGCCCTGAGCCTGATCGCCACCGGCCTCATCGGTTTGCTGACCCTGACGCTGGCCAATGCGGCGCCGACGCTGGAGATCCGCGTGTTGGCGGTGATCGGAGCCGTGCTGGGGGGCTATGTGCTGATGCAGCCCCTGCTCAACCGGGTCGCACGTCGGCTGGGGTGAGAACGCAGTGCTATCTGGTGCGCAAGACCGGCCTGTGGCCGGTTTTTTTCATGTCACAGCAAGGCAGAAACGACAGTGCCAGCCCGAAGGCTGGCACTGGAGAACGCACACCGAGGATCAATCCGCCGTCTTCTGCATGTGGACCACACGCTGGGGGAAGGGGATCTCGATGCCCTCGGCGTCGAAGGTGAGCTTCACCTTCTCGTGGAAGTCGAACCAGACACCCCAGTAATCACCGGTCTTGACCCAGGGACGCACCACGATGTTGACTGAGGAGTCGGCCAGCGCGGCAACGGCAATGGTGGCTGCCGGCTCCTTCAGGATGCGGGGCTCTTCGCTCACCAGCCGCTCCAGGATCTGTTTGGCCTTGCGGAGATCCGAGCCGTAGCCGATGCCGAAGGTCATGTCGACGCGGCGGGTATCCATGCGCGAGTAGTTGACGATGGTGCCGTTGAGGATGGCGGAGTTCGGCACTACCACCATCTTGTTGTCACCGGAGGTGAGGGTGGTGGTGAAGAGCTGGACCGATTGCACAACGCCATTGGTGCCTGCCACCTCGATAAATTCCCCTGCCTTGATGGGGCGGAAGATGATGAGCAGGAAACCGGCGGCAAAGTTGGAGAGAGAGCCCTGCAGCGCCAGACCGATGGCCAGACCGGCGGCACCGATAATGGCGACGAAGGAGGCGGTCTGCACCCCGACCCGGCCCAGGGCGGCGATCACCACGAACACCAGGATGGTGTATTTGAGGATGCTGCCGACGAAGTGGGTGACGGTGGTGTCCAGCTTGCGGGTCTGCATCACCTTGACCACGCCACCGCTGAGAAGGTTGGCTGCAATGTAACCGACCAGCAGGGTGATCAGGGCGGCGGCGATGTTGACCGCATACTCGATGATCAGCCCCTGGTTGTTGGTCAGCCAGGTCTGTGCTTCGGTAATGATCTCGGGTTCCATAGGATGTCCTGTTGGTGTGAAGATTTATGGCAGATGAATCTAACACTTGAGCGCGACAAGCTGGGTCGCATCTGGTGCTTGTCTTTTCTTTTGTGCCACAAAAAGCAAGGGAGGCCAAGGCCTCCCGTTTTGTCACAACCCTGCTGGCGCAGGAGCGCATCGAATGTACGCACTCAGCTTTGCAGCAGCTGGCTGCGGATGAACTGCCACTGATCCTCAAAGCCGGCAGTGGGCTTGATTGTGAACTCGGAGCGGACGTGCATTGGTTGATGCGGTCTGCTGGCTCAGCTTTGAAGCAGCTGGCTGCGGATAAACTGCCACTGATCTTCAAACCCGGCAGTGGGCTTGATTGTGAACTCGGAGCGGGACGTGCATTGGTTGATGCGGTCTGCTGGCTCAGCTTTGCAGCAGCTGGCTGCGGATAAACTGCCACTGATCTTCAAACCCGGCGGTGGGCTTGATTTTGAACTCCGAGCGGACGAACTGGCTGATGCGGCCCTCGGTATAGGCCAGCAGCAGGTTGGCCAGCATGGTCTCGTCGAGCTGGAAGCCCTGGCCTTCCCGCAGCCGTTTCTCGCGCAGTACCTGCTTGATCTGGGTCTCCAGCTTGTCGAACAGAATGCTGATGCGATCCCGCAGCCGATCGTGTTCGCCCAGCAGGGCATCGCCATTGAGAATGCGGGTGATGCCGGGGTTGCGCTCGGCAAACACCAGCAGCAGCTGCAGTATGTGATGGCAGCGGGCCATGGTGTCCTTCTCTTCGGCCATGATCAGGTTGACCCGTGACAGCAGGGAATCCTCGATAAAGTCGATCAGCCCCTCGAACATCCTCGCCTTGCTGGGAAAATGCCGGTAGAGGGCCGCCTCGGACACGCCCACCTCGGCCGCGAGGCGTGCCGTGGTGATGCGCTGGCCCGGGCTGGTTTCCAGCATGTGGGCGAGTGCCTGCAGGATCTGATCGCGCCGACTCTGTTTCTGGTTACTGCTTGCCATGGATTCCCCTAAAAAAACAATGGCTTGATTCTATTATTTGGCACGTGCCCCAGGGGGCCGTGTGGTCTTGTTATTGGCGACCAGAAGAACCAAACCCGCCTTCACCCCGTTCACTCTGATTGAATTCGTCGACCAACTGGAAGCTGGCCTGTACCACCGGCAGGATCACCAGCTGGGCGATGCGCTCGCCAGGCTGCATGGTGAAGCTGTCGTTGCCACGGTTCCAGACCGAGACCATCAACTGACCCTGGTAGTCGGAGTCGATGAGGCCGACCAGGTTGCCCAGCACGATGCCGTGCTTATGGCCGAGGCCGGAGCGGGGCAGGATGGTGGCGCACAGACCCGGATCCTGGATGTGAATGGCCAGCCCGGTCGGCACCAGAGTGGTGTCGCCCGGGGCCAGGGTCAGCGGGGCA
This sequence comes from Aeromonas sp. s6, assembly GCF_040907815.1. Taxonomy (NCBI): domain Bacteria; kingdom Pseudomonadati; phylum Pseudomonadota; class Gammaproteobacteria; order Aeromonadales; family Aeromonadaceae; genus Aeromonas; species Aeromonas sp. s6. The sequence continues at coordinate 9,217 of NZ_JBFOCN010000058.1, read as the reverse complement.
TCCAGCAGGGCGCGCAAGTCCATGCCAGCGGAGCCCGGTGTGGCGTAAGCGGGCAGCGGGAAGTCGGTGCCGATGCGGGCATCCAGGATTTTCAGTTCAATTTGTGTCGTCATGAATCTTTTTCAATTGGATCGCCTGGCGATCGGGTGGTACTGCAGGAGCCTGGGGCTCCCGGCATGTTCAATGGGCTCAGGGTCGATAATGGCGTGCAATCAGGGCGACAAGATGACGGGCGAGCGTCAGCTTATCGGCCAGGGGCAGGGCGGCTTGACCCCCTTGCCAGAAGACGGTCAGGGCGTTGTCATCGGCATTGAAACCCTGGCCTGCACGGGACACATCGTTGGCTGCGATCATGTCCAGCCGCTTACGTCGAAGTTTGTCGAGGGCGTATTGTTCCACATCCACGGTTTCGGCGGCAAATCCGACGGTGAAGGGTTTGTCTGACAACGCCCCCACATCGGCGATGATGTCGGGGTTTTTGACCAGGGTCAGCTGCATTTGGTCGTTGTCGCCGGTCTTCTTGATCTTTTGCTCGGCCACCTGGGCGGGACGGTAGTCGGCGACGGCAGCGCAGCCGATAAAGAGGTCGCACTCACCGACCCGGCTCATCACCGCTTCGTGCATCTGCAGGGCACTCTCCACATCGATGCGGGTAACGCCGGCCGGGGTGGCCAGTGCCACCGGGCCGCTCACCAGGGTCACCTCCGCGCCCGCTTCGCGCGCGGCGCGGGCGATGGCGTAGCCCATCTTGCCGGAGCTGTGGTTGCTGATATAGCGCACCGGATCCAGCGCCTCGCGGGTCGGCCCGGCTGTGAGCAGCAGCATGACGCCTGCCAGGAGTGGCTCGGCGGCGAGCTGCTGGCAGCAGCGTTCCACCAGTTCCAGGGGATCCAGCATCCGGCCCGGGCCCACATCGCCGCAGGCCTGGCTGCCGGAATCCGGCCCCCACAGCTGAATGCCGCGTTCGGCGAGGGTCTGGAGGTTGGCCTGGGTGGCGGCGTTGCGGTACATCTGCTGGTTCATGGCTGGCGCCAGGGCGACAGTCGCCGGGGTGGCCAGGCAGAGGGTGGTGAGCAGCTCGTCCGCCATGCCGGCGGCCATGCGGGCCATCAGATTGGCGCTGGCGGGGGCGATCAGCACCAGATCGGCCCACTTGGCCAGCTCGATGTGGCCCATGCCCGCCTCGGCAGCCGGGTCCAGCAGACTGTCGGCCACCGGGTGGCCTGAGACGGCTTGCAGGGTCAGCGGGGTGATGAACTCCTTGGCGGAGCGGGTCATCACCACTCGCACCTCGGCCCCCTGATCTTTCAGGCGACGTACCAGTTCGGCACTCTTGTAGGCGGCGATCCCGCCACTGACACCCAACAGGATGCGTTTATCGGCCAATCTCATCTGCTGCTTCTCTTCCGGCTCACTCTGACTGGTCGGCTAAGATAGCACAGGCAATGGGTGGCGACAGAGGCTGACATGGGGGAGTTGTGGTCGGGCTCGCGGGATTCTTTGCTATGTTTTCTCTCAATAGCCATGTAGGGAGAGACAAATGAGCATCAAGGAGTGGCCGGAAGAGGAGCGCCCGAGGGAAAAGCTGCTGCGCCGAGGAGCGGCGACGCTCTCCGATGCCGAACTGCTGGCCATCTTCCTGCGCACCGGGGTCAGCGGGTTGAGTGCGGTGGACCTCTCCCGCCAGTTGTTGCAGCAGTTTGGTTCCCTGCGGGCACTGCTGGGAGCCGAGCAGCAGGATTTTTGTGGCGCTCACGGGCTGGGACCTGCCAAGTATGCCCAGTTGCAGGCGGTGCTGGAGATGGGGCGGCGCCATCTGGCCGAACAGTTGCAACGGGGAGAGGCGCTCACCTCGCCAGGGCTCACCCGTGACTTTCTGCAAGCCCAGTTGCGGGATCGGGGGCGGGAGGTGTTCGCCCTGCTGCTGCTCGACAACCAGCACAGGGTCATCCGGTTTGTCGAACTTTTTTACGGCACCCTCGACTCGGCGAGCGTCTGGCCCAGAGAAATCGTGCAGATCGCGCTCAAACATAATGCAGCCGCCGTGATTCTGGCGCATAATCACCCGTCCGGCGTGGCCGAGCCCAGTCGGGCGGACCGCCAGATCACGGATCGGATCTTGGCCGCCCTGGCCCTGGTCGATATCAGAGTGCTTGATCACCTGGTGATCGGTGATGGCATCACGGTTTCTTTCGCAGAGCGTGGTTGGTTGTGACTGGGCTCTGGCACTGTATTAGTTGATCTTTGATCACGGATGCTGTATAAAATGCCGCCTTCTGTTTGCCCCGCAATCGAAGGCCAGCGGGGCAGATATTTGCTCGAGCAATGAAGTAAGATTTGGAGAGACTGACATGTCTAGAGTATGCCAAGTAACCGGCAAGCGCCCGGCAGTTGGTAACAACCGTTCGCACGCTAACAACGCTACCAAGCGTCGTTTCCTGCCGAACCTGCACACTCACCGTTTCTGGGTTGAGAGTGAAAAACGCTTCGTGAGCCTGCGCGTATCCGCAAAAGGCATGCGTATCATCGACAAGCGCGGCGTTGAAGTGGTTCTGGCTGAACTGCGTGCCAGCGGCGTTAAGGTATAAGGAATTAGATCATGGCTAAAGGTATTCGCGATAAGATTCGCCTGAACTCCAGCGCCGGTACTGGTCACTTCTATACCACTACCAAGAACAAGCGCACCATGCCCGAAAAAATGGAGATCAAGAAATTTGATCCCGTGATTCGTCAGCATGTGATCTACAAAGAAGGCAAAATCAAGTAATTACTTGGTTTCGCTGCAAAAACCCGGCCTCGTGCCGGGTTTTTTTATGGCTGGAATTCAGTACACTGCCGATTCGAAGGGAGGCTAGCCATGTTCAAACTGAGCCGCAAAGGCTGGAACAACGTGATCATCGTGGTCGTGTTGATCGTCATTACCCTGTTGCACCGGCTGGAGCAGGCCCAGCAGGAGAACAGTGCCAAACGCGCGCGTCCGCTGTTGCCGGAGAGTGCCGTGGTGCTGACCTGGCAGGGACCGAGCTGGCAGATAGAGCGTATCGGCCAGGGCTGGCGCAGCGCGCCGGATCTGGGGCTTGGCAGCACCCAGCTGGCGGCCCGCATCGAGGCGTGGCAAGGCTGGCTGCTGCCCCCCGGCGAGCCCGTGCGCGGCACCCCGGTGACCCTCAAGATCTGGATCGCCGGACAGAGCGATCCGGTGGAAGTCGGGCTCTATCAGGACGACGGCAAGTTTGCCGCCCTGCTGCCCTCCTCGACCTGGCTCAGCCTGAGTCAGGCGCAATACCGTGACCTGATGCGTCCCATTCCCTGAACGAGAGATCGCCCATGCCTGAATTACCGGAAGTCGAAGTCAGCCGCCAGGGCATCTCCCCCTGGCTTACCGGCATCAAGGTGACCCGCGTGGTGGTGCGGGACGGCCGCCTGCGCTGGCCCGTGCCCGGCGAGATCCAGGAGCTGGTGGATCTCACCATCCACCGCGTCAGCCGCCGCGCCAAATACCTGTTGCTGGAGACCGACTTTGGCACCGCCATCCTGCATCTCGGGATGTCCGGCAGCCTGCGGGTGCTGGACATCGGCACCCCGGCCGAGAAGCACGATCATGTGGATATCGAGCTGGCCAACGGCAAGCTGCTGCGGCTCAACGATCCGCGCCGTTTTGGCGCCCTGCTGTGGACCCGCGAACCGACCGAGGCCCATGCCCTGCTCGCCAAGCTGGGGCCGGAACCCCTCACCGATGCCTTCCATGCCGATTACCTGCGGGAGCGGGCGAAGGGGCGCAGCACCGCCATCAAGCAGTTCCTGATGGACAACCACGTGGTGGTCGGGGTGGGCAACATCTACGCCAACGAGGCGCTCTATGCCGCCGGCATTCATCCCAGGCGGGCGGCAGGCAACATCAGCGCCGAGCGGCTGGGCACCCTGGTGAGCGAGATCAAGCGGGTGTTGGCCGAAGCCATTCGCCAGGGGGGCACCACCCTCAAGGATTTCACCAGCGCCGACGGCAAGCCGGGCTATTTCGTCCAGCAGCTGCAGGTTTACGGCCGTGGCGGCCAGCCCTGTTTCCACTGCCACACCCTGCTCACCGAGGTGAAGATGGGCCAGCGAACCACGGTGTTCTGCTCCCACTGCCAACGCTGAAAGTGGGATTTTTGAGCCGGAACCGGCCAAGTTGTAAGAGAGTATTTCCGGTCTGTTGAAGCGGCGTCAGCCCATGACTACTATCTCGCCAGTTCAGGCTGCGAGGTAATAAAATGACAGCTAAATCAATAGACTGGGAACATTTATCCCGGCAGGGGCACTATTGTGCCCACGATATGGTCCGCTTCCTCTATCCCGAAGACAGCGCCCGCAAGACCTTCAATCGCGGCAAGTTTTTGCTGCGCAGTCTGCTCTACCGTGCGCAGTTGAACCGGGTATTCGAGCTGTTCCAGAGCGCCCCCCTGCGGGCGCTTCCCGCCCGCCACCCCGAGCTGCTCGACAAGCCGATGCGCCCCTATCGCTTCGCCTGCTCGACGGTGAACCAGCGGGTCAAGATGGTGGAGGATCACTACCGCCTGCTGCTGGGCCTGTACCCCGAGCTCATCGACCCGCTCTATCTGGGGGAGGGGATAGTGCTGGGCCATTATCCCGATGGCGGCTGGCGCATCGTGCTGCGTCACGACGGCACCTTCCGCAGGGAGGCGGAGATGGCGCTCTCCATCGTCAACGCGCGGGGGGAGCGACTCTACAGCTGTGCCTTCTCCCTGGCGGGCAACGAACAGGAGCTGGCCCTGGTGATCGGGTCGGTGCAGGGGCCAGAGCCCTGTGTCGAGCAGCCCCAGGAGCAGGTGCGGGCATTGACCCGGGCGGGTCAGGGTCTGAGGCCCAAGTCGCTGGTGGTGATGCTGGTGATGGCGCTGGCCGGGGCCATGGGGGCCCACCGGGTCTGTGCGGTGCGCATGAAGGCCCACATCTTCCAGGCAAGACGGTACAGCAAGAAGAAGAAAGCCTGCCTGCAGGCGGACTACGACGAGCTGTGGCAGGAGTTTGGCGCCCTCGATCAGGACGCCAACTTCGTGCGGCTGCAACCCGTGGTGCGCAAGCCGCTGGAGGAGATCGCCTCCAAGAAGCGGGCCATGTACCGGCGCCGTTACGAGTGGCTCGATCAGCTGGAGCTGGCGATCCGCCAGCAGTTTGCCCGCAGCTAGGCGTGCAGTGCGTTGATGCAACAAGGGCTACCCGCGGGTAGCCCTTGTTCGTTTCTGCCCATCAGGGGAGGGGATTAGCGCTGCTGCCTGGCGGCGATGGCCTGAGCCACCAGGGGGTCGACGAACTGGTGGATGTCACCTCCGTGCAGCGCCACCTCCTTCACCAGGGTGGAGGAGATGAAGGAGTTCTCCTCCGCCGGGGTGAGGAAGACGCTCTCCAGGGTGGGCATCAGGCGACGGTTCATGTTGGCGAGCTGGAACTCGTATTCGAAGTCGGAGACGGCGCGCAGGCCGCGGATCAGCACGTTGGCCTGCTGCTCCCTGGCAAAATCCACCAGCAGGCCTGAGAAGCCCACCACCTTGACGTTGGGCAGGTGAGCCGTCACCTGCCGAGCCAGCTGAACGCGCTCCTCGAGATCGAACAGCGGCCGTTTGCTCGGGCTGTTGGCCACCCCGACCACCACCTCGTCGAACAGTCTGGCGGCGCGGCCAATGAGATCGGTATGGCCGTTGGTGATGGGGTCGAAGGTGCCGGGATAGATTACCTTGTTGGTCATGCTGCTGATTCCTGAAACCGGAAAACTGGTCGCATTATAGGGGCTGTTGCCGGTTTGTCGCGACCGGGATGGCGCGGATTTCTGGCGCTGATCGGCGGCCGGGGTCGCACAAATCGGAGCCCCGTGGCGTCTTCGCTTGAGAATCGCCCTGCATCAGGCAAGAATACCCGCATCGCGCATCAAGCCTCCTTCGCTGGTGACAGGGAGCATAGGGATTTTTTATGAAACGTATTCTGGTAGTCCGCAATGACAAGATTGGTGACTTCATGCTGGCGTGGCCGAGCTTTGCCATGCTCAAGCGCTCCATGGAGTGTCATGTGACTGCCCTGGTTCCCGCCTACACGGCGCCCCTGGCCCGCCTCTGCCCATGGATCGACGAGATCATCCTGGATCCTGGTGCCCGGGCCGACAAGGAGCAGCAACGCGCCCTGCTGGCGCGCATCAAGGCGGCCGCCTTCGATGCCTCCATCTGCCTCTTCTCCAACACCCGCAATGCCAAGCTGGTGTGGAAGGCGCACATTCCCTACCGGCTGGCCCCGGCCACCAAGCTGGCCCAGGTGCTCTACAACCAGCGCCTGGTGCAGCGCCGCTCCCGCTCCCAGAAGCCGGAGTACGAATACAACCTGGATCTGGTGCGCCGCTTCCTCGCCGATCAGCATCAGGCTGTGGTAGAGCCACAAGGACCCTACCTCGGCTTCGACCCCGAGAGCCTGCTGCAGGTGCGCGAGCAGGTCGCCGCCCGTCTCAGGCTCGACGCCAGCCGCCCCTGGCTGATGGTGCATGCGGGCAGCGGCGGCTCGGCCAACAACCTCTCCATCGAGCAGTACTCGCGCCTCATCATCAAGCTCAACCAGGCCTGTCCCGAGTTGCAGTGCGTGTTGACGGCAGGGCCGGGGGAGGAGGGGAAGGCGGAGCAGTTGGCGGCCGAACTGCTGGCCCATGGGGGCAACGGCTGGATCTATCGCTCCGACGAGGGGCTGCCGAAGTTCTGCCAGGTGATGGCCAACGCCGCCCTGTTCGTGGCGGGCAGCACGGGGCCCCTGCACATCGCTGCGGCCATGGACGTGCCGACCGTCGGCTTCTTCCCGGCACACCGTTCGGCAACGCCGCTGCGCTGGCGGCCGCTCAACGGCGAGGGGCGCCATCTGCCCTTCAGCCCGCCGGAAGACAGCGACCACCCGGAGGACATGAGCCAGCTCGATCCCAAGGCGATGGCGGCAGAGATCGCCCGCTGGGCGCAGCCCTTCTGGCGCGCCGAGCGCTGAGAGCGCACACAGAACATACAGACAGGGCCCCGCAGGGCCCTGTATTGTATGGGGATGCGCCTTACTGGCAGGCCAGCCTACCGGACGTGGTCCCCGACAGCCCCCTTGACGGGCCGGCCCGGGCCCCGGGCAGGGGAAACCTGTCGGTATAAGCCGGAGTCGGGTCATGTTGCCAATATCCATGCATTCGGCTTATAGCGGCCAGTTTTCGTCCGTGGCGCCCGGGTTTGCGCCGTGAGCGGCCCCGCGAGGGCTGCGCCCGCTCCATGGCAATAGGGTTTGCCCCTTGTCCCGCTGGAACAAGGGGTGAGTGATTAATGGGATGTTTGAGGCGCGATGCCCTATTTCGGCTGCTGGAGCTGCTGGCGAACCCAGAGATCGGCGTATTTGACGAAGGTGGAGTGGGCGGAGAGAATGGCCAGCAGCAGGCCCTGCTTGCCGTCGAGGAAACCGGCCTTGAGCAGGTACATCTTGAGGAAGCAGCCGACGGCGTGGACCAGCCCCTGGCCGAGGGATCCCTTCTTGCCGCGGGCGGTGCGCTGATCGGCCCATGCGCGGGCATAGCCGGCGGATTTGACCAGGTAGTGTTCCAGATCCCGGTAGGTGTAGTGGAGGAGGTCGCCCTGCAGGTTGACGATCTTCATGTTGGCGCGCACCTCCACCTTCTCGTGTACCAGCGCCTCGTTGTAGCCGGTCAGCGCCTTGGGGTAGAGGCGCAGCACCCGATCCGGGTACCAGCCGCTGTGGCGGATGAAGCGGCCGAACACCCAGGAGAGGCGCGGGATGGAGTAGATGGTGTCGCTGGCCGGGTTGGCCATGACCCCCTGGATGGCTTCCCTGAGTTCCGGGGTGAGCCGCTCGTCCGCGTCCAGCCACAGCACCCACTCCGACTGGACATGGGACTGGGCGAGGCGGCGCTGACGGCCGAAACCGGGCCAGGTGGTGTTGACGAAGAAGCGGGCGCCAAATTCGGCGGCGATGGCCGGGGTGTCATCCTGACTGCCGGAGTCGAGAATGACGATTTCATCCGCCAGGCCTTCGAGGGAGGCGAGGCAGGCACGGAGGTTGTCGGCTTCGTTCTTGACGATCAGGACGGCCGCCAGGGTCGGTTTTTTCACAGGCAAGGGACTCTTGTTGGTGCCCGGCGGGCGGGTCATGCTCGGATTGGCGCCCATTCTAGCCTAAAACCCCGCGCGGGGCATGACCCGAGGGCCCGGTGGGCCCGCTTTTGAATGGCGCTGTCCCAATTACATGTTGAAAGGCTAACCTTGAAGTAGGTCATCACCCTGAGGGCCTCCATCATGGATACCCAAGCCTTTCAACATCTACTGTCTCTCTTTCCACAGCTCACCATGCGCCAGCGTCGCCTCGCGCAACATGAACTCACTACCCCTCACCCAATCACCTCGCTGGCCGCTCAACTCCCCGCTTGTCGATGTTGCCCTCACTGTCAGGCCGAGGCTACGCAGTTGGCTCCCTGGGGTTGGAGTCGAGGGCTGCGTCGTTATCGCTGCAAGCAGTGTCTACGCACCAGTTCCGTTCTCACCAAGACGCCTCTGGCTCGACTTCGCAAGGCACAATGCTGGGAAGACTACGCCCAGGCCCTCATCGACGGTCTGACCGTCCGACAGGCTGCCGTCCGCTGCGGAGTCTGTAAAAACACCGCCTTCTTGTGGCGTCACCGCTTCCTGAAAGCCATGGCGAGTCACCAGGCGGCACGGGAAGGGGGTATCGTCGAGGTTGATGAGACCTTCTTCTTGGAGTCGTTTAAAGGGCAACGTGGTTTGCCCCGCCCGGCCCGCCACCGTGGGGGCAAAGGCCGTACCCGAGGCACAGGGCCGGATTACATCCCGGTGATGGTGGTTCAGGACCGGGCTGGTCACCATGCGGATTTTCAGTTGGAGAAAATGAATGCCGAGACGGTGATAGCTGTTTTGACACCCCTTGTCTCGTCAGATGCGGTGTTGTGTAGCGACGGCGCCGGGGTGTATGCCAGTTTCAGCAAAGCGCAGGGAGTGACCCATCAGGTCGTGCGCAATCGCCAAGGCGAGCGTGTGGTTGGCGCGTACCATATCCAGCATGTAAACGGATATCACCGTCGGTTGAAAGAGTGGATGGAGCGGTTCCATGGGGTAGCGACCCACTATCTGAGAAATTATCTGGGTTGGCGAAGGATGTTGGAGCGCTACGGGCGGGAAGTGAATGT
>NZ_JBFOCN010000057.1:0-5003 GCF_040907815.1 Aeromonas sp. s6 | reverse complement strand
GGCGCTGTCCCAATTATGTGTTGGAAGGCTAATCTGGAAGTAGGTCATCACCGCGAGGACCTTCATCATGGATACGCCAGCCTTCCAACACCTGTTGTCCCTCTTTCCATTACTTACTCTGCGTCAGCGCCGTGTCGCTCAGCATGAGCTCGCCGCTCCACACCCGATTACGTCCCTCCATGCCCAGTTACCCACATGCTGCGGCTGTCCCCACTGCCAGGCGGATGCCACCCAGCTGGCCCCCTGGGGCTGGAGCCGTGGGCTGCGTCGTTACCGTTGTAAGCAGTGTCGGCGAACCAGCTCCCTCCTCACCAAGACGCCTTTGGCCAGATTACGTAAGGCTGAGCATTGGGAGGACTACGCCCAGACTCTCATCGACGGGCTCACTGTCCGCCAGGCCGCCGTCCGCTGCGGTGTTTGCAAGAACACCGCCTTCTTGTGGCGTCACCGCTTCCTGAAGGCGATGGCAAACCACCAGGCAACACGGGAAGAAGGCATTGTGGAAGTGGATGAAACCTTCTTCCTCGAATCGTTCAAGGGGCAGCGAGGGTTGCCTCGTCCGGCAAGACATCGTGGCGGGAAAGGGCGTACCCGGGGGACCGGGCGGGATTACATCCCGGTGATGGTGGTGCAGGACAGGGCGGGCCATCAAGCCGACTTTCAGCTGGAAAGGCTGGATGCGCAGACGGTGAAAGCGGTGTTGCAGCCACTCATCGCGCCCGATGCAGTGCTCTGCAGTGATGGTGCAGGGGTGTATGCCAGTTTCAGCCAAGCGCGGGGCATAACACATCAGGTGGTGTACAACCGTCGAGGTGAGCGAGTCATTGGGGCATACCACATCCAGCATGTGAACGGATATCACCGGCGGTTGAAGGAGTGGATGGAACGATTCCATGGAGTCGCAACCCACTACCTGAGGAATTATCTGGGCTGGCGCAGGATGCTGGAACGTTACGGCAGGGAGGTAAATACCAAGATGTGTTTGCATGAGGCGCTAGGGCACCCGATGCAACACGTAATTGGGACATAGCCTTTTTTATTGGCCGCCATTCTGTAATTCCCCGCTTTGCCCTATGGTGTTGGCTCAACCAAGGGAGAAGAGCCGATGCGCACATGTCTGGTGATGGGAGCTGCCGGGTACATAGGATCCTACCTGGTGCCCCATCTGCAGGGTCTGGGGTACAGGGTCATCGCCGGGGCCCGTCGTCCCTGCCGTCTGCCGGAGGGGGTGGCGTTTCGCCTCGCCGACAGCCTCAAGCCTGCCACCCTGCCCCCTGCGCTGGCGGGGGTCGACACCGTCTTCTATCTGGTACACGCCATGGGGGCGGGGGCCGGTTTTCACCGGCTGGAGCAGCAGGGAGTGAAGAACTTCGCCGCCGCCGCCCGTGCCGCCGGGGTGCGCCGCATCGTCTATCTCGGGGCCATCCAGCCCGAGCCCTGCAACAGTCGCCACCTCAACTCCCGGCGCTACTGTGGGGAGCTGTTTCGCAGCGCAGGGGTGCCCACGGTAGAGCTGCGTGCCGGCATCATCATAGGCCCCGGCTCGGCGGCGTTCGAGGTGATGCGGGATCTGGTGTACAACCTGCCCATGATGGTGACGCCCAAGTGGGTGCGTTCCCGCACGCCCCCCATCGCCCTCTCCAACCTCTTGCACTATCTGGGCGGGCTGGTGGAAGCCGACGGGGTGGATGGCCAGATCTTCAATGCGGCCGGCCCCGAGCTGCTCAGCTACCAGCAGCAGCTCCAGAAGTTCGCCGCCCACATCGGCAAACGCTGCCCCATCATTCCGATCCCCTTTTTGAGCCCCCGGCTCTCCGCCTGGTGGCTGCAGTTCGCCACCTCGGTTCCCCAGCCCATCGCCAAGGCGCTGGTGGGGGGGCTCAAGCACGACATCCCGGCGGATGACGGCCCCTTGCGCGCCCTGCTGCCCCAGCATCTGCTCAGCTTCGACGAGGCGCTGGCGGAGAGCTTGGCGCTGGAGCAGAGGCTCGGTGCCGAGCAGCACGGGGAGGAGACGCCCCTTGGTCTGCGCTGGCGTCATCCCGAATATGGCTTCTACGACCGCACCGCCAGCGGGGAGGCGGATTGCCTCGCCGCCCCCGAGGTGGTGTGGCAGGTGTTGCAGCAGCTGGGGGGTGAGCAGCGCTACTTCTACATGAACGAGCTGTGGGTGGTGCGCGAATGGATGGATCACCTGATCGGCGGCCCGGCCCGGACCCGGGGACGCACCAACCCGGATCGCTTCGTTAAGGGGGACATGCTGGACTCCTGGCAGATCCTCGGGGTGGATGAAGGACGCAGGCTGGATCTGCTGTTCAACATGAAGGCCCCCGGCGTCGGTCGGCTGGAGTTCAACATTCAGCCCCTGGAGTCCGGCCTGACCCGGTTGCGGGTGACGGCCCACTGGCATCCACAGGGGGCCTGGGGACTGGCCTACTGGCTCGCCATGCTGCCGTTCCACCTCTTCATCTTCCAGGGGATGACGGAAGCCATCGCCCGGCAGGCAGAGGCAAAAGCCGGCATTCCAGTCATGGATTGAAATCGAATCTATAACTAATTGGGTAGTTTTGGGTGGCATGACATGCTACTGACTAGCGTGTCATTGCTATCCAGCGATATTTTATGCTGTGAAAGGGCGGGGGATTTCTTTATGATCCTCAGCCCTCGCCCGCTGGCGAGCCAACGCATCACTCATTCATTTCCGTATCGGGGTCCCCCATGTCCGATCAGCAGCACGATCTCCGCCAACAGGCACTCGACTACCACGCCCAACCTGTCCCGGGCAAAATCGCCATCGCCCTCACCAAGCCCGCCGAGACCGCTCGCGATCTGGCGCTGGCCTACAGCCCGGGCGTTGCCGAACCGGTACGCGAGATCGCCGCCAATCCGGCCGATGCCTACCGCTACACCGGCAAGGGCAACCTGGTGGCCGTCATCTCCAACGGCACCGCCATTCTGGGGCTGGGCAATCTGGGCCCGCTGGCCTCCAAGCCGGTGATGGAGGGCAAGGCCTTGCTGTTCAAGCGCTTTGCCGGCATCGACGCCATCGACATCGAGGTGAAGCACGAGACCAGCGCCCAGTTCATCGATACGGTGGCCGCCATCGCCGACACCTTTGGCGGCATCAACCTGGAAGACATCAAGGCCCCCGAGTGCTTCGAGATTGAAGAGGCGCTGATCGCCCGCTGCGACATCCCGGTGTTCCACGATGACCAGCACGGTACCGCCATCGTCACCGCAGCCGGACTGCTCAACGCGCTGGAAGTGCAGGGCAAGGAGATTGGCACCAGCCGCATCGTCTGCATGGGCGCCGGCGCCGCCGCCACCGCCTGCATGGATCTGCTGATCAAGTGCGGGGCTGCGCCGCACAACATCTTCATGCTGGACCGCCAGGGTGTTATCCACAGCGGCCGCACCGATCTCAACCAGTACAAGCAGCGTTTCGCCAACGACACCCCCCTGCGCACCCTGATGGAGGCCATCGACGGGGCTGACGTCTTCGTCGGCGTCTCCGGCCCGGACGTACTGCCCGCCGAGGCGGTGGCCCTGATGGCCCCCAACCCGGTGATCTTCGCCTGCTCCAATCCAGACCCCGAGATCAAGCCTGCCCTGGCTCACGGAGTACGCGGGGATCTCATCATGGGTACCGGCCGCTCGGACTACCCGAACCAGATCAACAACGTGCTCTGCTTCCCCTTCATCTTCCGCGGCGCCCTCGACGCCCGTGCCAGCCGCATCAACGATGCCATGAAGATCGCGGCAGTGGAGGCTATCCGGGCTCTGGCCAAGGAGCCGGTGCCCGCCGAGGTGCTGACCGCCGCTGGCGTGAGTGAACTCGCCTTCGGCAAGGATTACGTCATTCCCAAGCCCATGGACGCCCGCCTGCTGCCGCGGGTTGCCCGTGCGGTGGCACTGGCGGCGGTTGCCTCCGGGGTGGCCCGCATCGAACTGCCGGCGGATTACATGCTGGGTTGAGTCACGGCAAGCACGCAAAAAACAGAAGGGGCCCCTGTCGGGGGCCCCTTTTTCATGGCGCTGTCCCAATTACATGTTGAAAGGCTAACCTTGAAGTAGGTCATCACCCTGAGGGCCTCCATCATGGATACCCAAGCCTTTCAACATCTACTGTCTCTCTTTCCACAGCTCACCATGCGCCAGCGTCGCCTCGCGCAACATGAACTCACTACCCCTCACCCAATCACCTCGCTGGCCGCTCAACTCCCCGCTTGTCGATGTTGCCCTCACTGTCAGGCCGAGGCTACGCAGTTGGCTCCCTGGGGTTGGAGTCGAGGGCTGCGTCGTTATCGCTGCAAGCAGTGTCTACGCACCAGTTCCGTTCTCACCAAGACGCCTCTGGCTCGACTTCGCAAGGCACAATGCTGGGAAGACTACGCCCAGGCCCTCATCGACGGTCTGACCGTCCGACAGGCTGCCGTCCGCTGCGGAGTCTGTAAAAACACCGCCTTCTTGTGGCGTCACCGCTTCCTGAAAGCCATGGCGAGTCACCAGGCGGCACGGGAAGGGGGTATCGTCGAGGTTGATGAGACCTTCTTCTTGGAGTCGTTTAAAGGGCAACGTGGTTTGCCCCGCCCGGCCCGCCACCGTGGGGGCAAAGGCCGTACCCGAGGCACAGGGCCGGATTACATCCCGGTGATGGTGGTTCAGGACCGGGCTGGTCACCATGCGGATTTTCAGTTGGAGAAAATGAATGCCGAGACGGTGATAGCTGTTTTGACACCCCTTGTCTCGTCAGATGCGGTGTTGTGTAGCGACGGCGCCGGGGTGTATGCCAGTTTCAGCAAAGCGCAGGGAGTGACCCATCAGGTCGTGCGCAATCGCCAAGGCGAGCGTGTGGTTGGCGCGTACCATATCCAGCATGTAAACGGATATCACCGTCGGTTGAAAGAGTGGATGGAGCGGTTCCATGGGGTAGCGACCCACTATCTGAGAAATTATCTGGGTTGGCGAAGGATGTTGGAGCGCTACGGGCGGGAAGTGAATGT
>NZ_JBFOCN010000056.1:0-130814 GCF_040907815.1 Aeromonas sp. s6 | reverse complement strand
GCGAAACGCAGGCCGTCGTCCATCGCGATCGGCGCAATCAGGGTAACAACCATCTTGATGTTGTCGCCCGGCATGACCATCTCTACGCCTTCCGGCAGTTCGATGGTACCGGTCACGTCGGTAGTACGGAAGTAGAACTGCGGACGGTAGCCCTTGAAGAACGGAGTGTGACGACCACCTTCTTCTTTGGACAGCACGTACACTTCGGATTCGAACTTGGTGTGCGGCTTGATGGTGCCCGGCTTGGCCAGTACCTGACCACGCTCTACGTCTTCACGCTTCACGCCACGCAGCAGCGCGCCAACGTTCTCACCTGCACGACCTTCGTCCAGCAGTTTGCGGAACATTTCAACGCCGGTACAGGTGGTCTTGGTGGTATCTTTGATACCAACGATTTCCACTTCTTCACCAACCTTGACGATACCGCGCTCTACACGACCGGTAACTACGGTACCACGGCCTGCGATGGAGAAGACGTCTTCGATCGGCATCAGGAACGGCTGGTCGATGGCACGCTCCGGCTCCGGAATGTAGGTGTCCAGGTGGCCAGCCAGTTCCAGGATCTTCTCTTCCCACTGAGCTTCGCCTTCCAGCGCTTTCAGTGCGGAACCACGGACTACCGGCAGGTCATCACCCGGGAAGTCGTACTCGGACAGCAGTTCGCGAACTTCCATCTCGACCAGTTCCAGCAGCTCTTCGTCATCTACCATGTCGCACTTGTTCATGAACACGATGATGTACGGAACGCCTACCTGACGACCCAGCAGGATGTGCTCACGAGTCTGCGGCATCGGGCCGTCAGTCGCTGCTACTACCAGGATTGCGCCGTCCATCTGGGCAGCACCGGTGATCATGTTTTTAACGTAGTCGGCGTGACCCGGGCAATCTACGTGAGCGTAGTGGCGGGTAGCAGTGTCGTATTCTACGTGGGAGGTGTTGATGGTGATACCACGCTCACGCTCTTCCGGTGCCTTGTCGATCTGGTCGAAGGCGAAAGCTTTACCACCGAAGTGCTTGGCCAGCACGTTGGTGATGGCGGCGGTCAGGGTGGTTTTACCGTGGTCAACGTGGCCGATGGTACCCACGTTAACGTGCGGTTTATTACGCTCAAATTTTTCTTTAGACATGATCGTCCCTCTAAACTAACGCTGAGTACGCGGTGGCAAGCTAACCACAGAACAGTTTATATGATGGATTTGAATCAAGGGGAGTAGAGAGGTTGGTGCTGACAGGCTGGTTCGATTGCCGAACTCACCCTAAGGTGTGGCTCTCAGAATTACCTGAGCCATATCAGCATCTTGGAGCGGGCAGCGGGAATCGAACCCGCATCATCAGCTTGGAAGGCTGAGGTAATAGCCATTATACGATGCCCGCATTTCTCTAACCCAAAGAACTCAAACCGCAGAGAAATATGGTGGAGGGAGAAGGATTCGAACCTTCGAAGGCAGAGCCGTCAGATTTACAGTCTGATCCCTTTGGCCGCTCGGGAACCCCTCCAGTTGCATAAATGCCACAACGGTAATTCTGCTTGCACCCGTTGTTTTTGTCGCTTTTGCTGGGCAAATAGACGACAGACATCCAAGCGTCGCGCATTTTATGGTAAGGATTTTGGGGATGCAACCATTGCACCTTGCAAAATGTGCATTTATGCCGGGATCCAGGCAAAAAAACGCTCCTTCTCCGTCCCGACCGGACGCGTCCCTTGTCGCTCCCGATCCCTTGGTGTATGGTCGCCCTGCCCAAGAAACAGTGATGACACCATGACGACAGAGCATAACCCCTATTTGCAATTCACCCGCGAACAATGGGCGTTATTGCGCGATGCGGTCCCCCTGACCCTGACCGAGCACGATCTGCAGACCCTGCGCGGGATCAACGAGAAGGTGTCATTGCGGGAAGTGGAAGAGATCTATCTGCCCCTCTCCCGTCTCCTCAATCTCTACGTCAAGGCCAAGCAGCGCCGCAGCCGGGTGCTGGAGCAGTTTCTCGGTCAGTCCCGCGGCAAGGGCACCTATATCATCAGCATCGCCGGCAGCGTGGCGGGGGGAAAGAGCACCACGGCCCGTATCCTTCAGGCACTGCTGGAGCGCTGGCCGGAGCACCCCAGGGTGGAGCTGGTCACCACCGACGGCTTCCTGTTTCCCAACAAGGAGCTGGAAGCCCGTGGCCTGATGCGCCGCAAGGGGTTCCCCGAGTCTTATGACATCCGCCATCTGGTGGAGTTTGTCGCCAATATCCGCGCCGGCCACGAGAAGGTCGAGGCCCCCGTCTACTCCCACCTCATCTATGACATCCTGCCCGACGAGAAGAAGGTGGTGGAGCAGCCGGACATCCTGATCCTGGAAGGGCTCAATGTGCTGCAAAGCGGCATGGACTATCCCCAGGACCCTCATCGCGTGTTCGTGTCGGACTTCGTCGACTTTTCCATCTATGTGGATGCCGATGCCGAGCTGCTGCGCACCTGGTACATCGATCGTTTTCTCAAATTCCGCAGCGGCGCCTTCTCGGATCCCGACTCCTATTTCCACCACTACGCCAAGCTGGCCGAAAGCGAGGCGACCGAGATCGCCAACAACATCTGGCAGGATATCAACTACCTGAATCTGCAAGAGAACATCTTGCCGACCCGGGAGCGGGCCAACCTCATCCTCACCAAGGGCAACGAGCACGCCATCGAGCAGATCAAGCTGCGCAAGTGACCACTGTCGCAATGCATACATGGAAGAGGGGGCCCGCAGGCCCCCTCTTCCATTCAGTCGTCATGAGCGTATGGGTTCAGTCCCCCCGCCGCAGGGAGAGTTCCCCTCCCAGATAGAGCTTGAGCCCCTCTTCCGTCTCCAGACGCAGGGCTCCGCGTTCGTCGATCCCCCGGGCAATCCCGCGGATCACCTGCTCTCCCATCAGCAGCTTCACCGGCTGGCCGGCGAAGTGGTCGAGCCGGTTCCAGCTCTCGACAAAACTCGCCAGTCCCGTCTGTTCGAAGGTCTGCATGGCCTGCTGCAGGTGCAGCAGCACGCAGGCGGCCAGCTCGTTGCGATCCACCAGCTCGGGCTGGATATGGCGCAGCTCGGACCAGGCCTGATCGATCTTCTCTCCCTCCCGACTCGGCATCGCCAGATTGAGGCCGACCCCGATCACCAGATGGCAGCTGGCACCCGCACTGCCGCTCATCTCCACCAGGATGCCCGCCAGCTTGCGGCCCTGGTAATAGAGGTCGTTCGGCCACTTGAGCACCACCCCGGGATAACCGAGTGACTCCAGCGCCTCTACCACCGCCACGCCGACCGCGAGACTCAGTCCCATGGCGGCCGCCATGCCCTGCTCAAGCCGCCAGTACATGCTCAGGATCAGCTGGCAACCGAAGGGAGAAACCCAGGGTTTGCCACGACGTCCCCGCCCGGCGGTCTGGCACTCGGCCAGACAGCTTTCCCCGGAGCTCAGGGTATTGACCCGCTCCAGCAGGTACTGGTTGGTGGAATCGATGACAGGGAAGCAGTGCACCGGCGCCATCGGTGCCTCTGCCTGCAGCCGCCCCTCGTCATAGAGGGCCATGGGCACCGCCAGCCGATAGCCCTTGCCGGTCAGGCTGAAGAGATCAAGCCCCAGCTCCTTGAGCGCGGCCATGTGCTTGCTCACCGCCGCCCGGCTGATGCCAAGGCGCTCGCCCAGCTGCTCGCCGGAATGAAACTGACCATCGCTGAGCAGGGTGATCAGAGTCTGTCTGACGGGGGTCAGGGTCATGCCAGCACCTCGTCGAGCCAGGTTTCACCGCTGCGCCCAATGAAGCGCACCTCGTGTTCCAGCACCACACCGAACTGGTGCTCCACGCTGTCGCGGACATGGGCCGCCAGCGCGATGAGCTCCATGGCGCTGGCGCCCCCCAGATTGACCAGCACCAGCGCCTGCTCCTGATGGACGGCGGCACGACCGATGGCAAACCCCTTGAGACCGCACTGATCGATGAGCCAGCCAGCCGCCAGCTTGGCCTGCCCTTCTGCCGCGGGGTAGCAGGGCATCTGCGGGTATTGCTGTTTCAGGGTCTCGGCCAGGGCAGCGGGCACCACAGGGTTTTTGAAGAAACTGCCCGCGTTGCCCAGCACCGCCGGATCCGGCAGCTTGGCCATGCGGGTGGCACAGACTGTGTCGAAAATGGCCTGTGGCGAAGAGGCATCCCCCAGCGCCGCCAGCGGGCCATAACCGGCGACCGGGCGCCATGCCTTGGGCAGGCGCAGACCGACGGCGGTGATGAAGTGGGAGTCCTGATAGTCGTGCTTGAAGATGCTGTCACGGTAACCGAACCGGCAGTCGGCCGCCGCGATGCGCTCAACCTCGCCACTCTGCCAGTTGAACGCCTCCACGTAGGCACAGACGCTGGCCAGCTCGACCCCGTAGGCACCGATGTTCTGTACCGGGGCCGCCCCGACTGTCCCGGGAATGAGTGCCAGGTTCTCCAGCCCGTGCCAGCCCTGTTGCAGGGCGTGGCATACCAGCTCGTGCCAGTTTTCACCTGCCGCCACGTGTAGCCGCCAGTGCTCGGACTCCTCGTGCAGCATGATCCCTTTCAGGCCGTTGTGGACCACCAGACCGGCAAAGTCATCGCAGAACAGGATGTTGCTTCCTCCTCCCAGCACCAGGCGCGGCAAGGTGGCCAACTCCGGGTTGGTCCGCAGTTGCGCGAGATCATCCGGCCGGGTCACATCGGCCAGCCAGAGGCAGTGTGCGTCCAGGCCCAGAGTATTGAGGGTCGACAGGGAGGCGTGGGGGGTGAGTTTCATCTGTGTGTTCCGACAAGGACAAGGGCGCAGTTTACCCCAGATCCCCCGGGACAAAAAACCCGGACACTTTTCGGACTCAGGGCTCTGGAGTAGAGTAACCCCTTCATCCCGCTGAGGAAGCATGCATGAACAATCAATTCGCCGTCATCGGCCTGGGCCTGTTTGGCAGCGCCTTGTGCGAAGAGTTGCAGCGCCAGAATGCCGAGGTACTGGCCATCGACATCGACGAGAGCAAGACCCGCCAGATAGCCACCCTCTGCAACCACGTGATCGTGGCCGATGCCACCGACGAGGCTACGGTCGCCGAACTGGGCCTGGCGAATTTCGACATCGTCTTTGTCGCCATCGGCGACAACCTGGAGACCAGCATCCTGACCACGCTGGTGCTGAAAGAGGCGGGCGTGAAGAAGGTCTGGGTCAAGGCACGCGACAAGTTCCACGCCAAGATCCTGCAGAAGGTGGGCGCGGACAAGGTGATCAACCCGGAGTGGGACATGGGCCGCCGGGTAGCCCAGAGCATGCTGGACAACCGGCTGTTCGACTACCTGGAGCTGGGTCACGACATGGTGCTGACCGAGTTCGTGATCGGCCTGCAGCAAAACACCCGCACCCTGGCAGATTTGCACCTGCTGCAGCAAAGCGATTTCCAGCTGCTGGCCATCAAGCGTGGCGAGGTGCTCCACAACGTCCTGACCGGCAAGATGGAGCTGCAACTCGGTGACATCCTGATCCTGGCCGGCAACAAGCACGCCATCGATCACTGGCTCGACACCCTATGATCAACTGGCGCAGCAACTACGCCTTCACCCTGCACCGGGAAGACAACTCCCGCTGGAGCGAGGCCAAGCTCATCCTGGGCAGTTTCCTCATCATCCTGCTGGTCGGCACCCTGTTTCTGGTCCAGCCCTCCAGCCACAAGGGTGAGGTCACCGTCATCAACGCCCTGTTCACCGCCACGTCGGCCATCAGCGTGACCGGCCTCGGGGTGGTGGATACCGGCACCGCCTTCACCCTGCAGGGGCAGATCATCCTGTTGATATTGATGGAGATTGGCGGTCTCGGCCAGATGACCATGACACTGCTGCTCATCGCCATGTTCAGCAAGCGGGTCGGGCTGCGCCAGCAGGTGCTGGCCAAGGAGGCACTGGGCCAGGAGGGATCCGTCAACATCGTCCAGCTGGTGAAGCGCATCGTCCTGTTCGCCCTGATTGCCCAGCTGATCGGCACCGCCATCATGGCCATTCGCTGGGTGCCCGACATGGGCTGGGGCCACGGCCTCTACGTCAGCTTCTTCCACGCGGTGTCGGCTTTCAACAACGCCGGCTTCTCGCTGTTTGCCAACAACCTCATGGACTACCGGGATGACCCCATCATCAGCCTGACCATACCGGCCCTGCTGATCCTGGGGGGGGTAGGCTTCACCGTCATCGTCGACCTGGTGCGCAACCGCCGCTGGCGCAAGCTGAAACTGCACAGCAAGCTGATGCTGCTGATGACCCCTGCCCTGCTGCTGCTGGGGACCCTGATGTTCTGGCTGCTGGAGCACAACAACCCGGGCACCCTGGGCAACGCCTCCTTCGGGAGCCAGTGGCTGGCAGCCTTCTTCCAGTCTGCCACCGCGCGCACGGCGGGCTTCAACACGGTGGATATCGGCCAGATGGTACCGGCCTCCCTGCTGTTCATGATGATGCTGATGTTCATCGGTGCCGGGGCAACCTCCACCGGGGGCGGTATCAAGGTCACCACCTTTGCCGTCGTTCTGCTGGCGACCCGGGCGTTTCTGACCAAGCGCCCCCATGTCACCGCCTTCGGCCGCACCCTGTCACCCCAGATAGTGACCCGCTCCCTGGCCATCATCATCGTCAGTACCATGGTGCTGATGCTGGCGATGTTCCTGTTGATGCTCACGGAGTCGCAATCATTCGACAAGATCATGTTCGAGACCATCTCGGCCTTTGCCACCGTGGGACTGTCCACCGGCATCACCGCTTCTCTGAGCGAACCGGGCAAACTGATCCTGGTGCTGGTGATGATCTGCGGCCGTCTGGGGCCCCTCACCCTGGCCATCATGCTGGCCCGCCCGGTGGAGACCCGCATCCGTTATCCGGAAGAGAGCGTCTACACGGGGTAAGCCGCTCCATCCATGCAAAGAGGGGCCACTGGCCCCTCTTCTTATTTTTATGTGATCACGGCGCTCGCCAGCCTCAGGCAGCCTTGCCCCTGGTCGTCCCCTTACCAGTGCTCTTTCCAGGGCTCTTCCCCACACGAGCACTCTTGCCCGTACTCATGCTCGTGCGGGGGCGTGCGGCGGTGGACCCAGTCCGCTTGCTGCGGGCAAAGCGTTGCTTGCTGTCACCGGGCGCCGCCTTGGGCAGCACGCTGAAGCTGGCGCCGGAATCCTGCCGCGCCCCCTCGATCAGGCCGTTGAGCTGCTCGGTGAGCGGCCCCATGAACTGCTGGTAGCTGCCGTGACGTTCGGCGATCTGACCCAGACTCTGCTCCCACAGTGCCGTCATGTCCGGTGTCGTGGCGGTCGTGGGCAGCGCCTGGACCAGGGCTCGCCCGGTCGGGGTGGCCTTGATACTCTTGCCCTGGCGCACCAGGAAGCGGCGCTTGAACAGCAGATCGATGATCCCGGCCCGGGTCGCCTCGGTGCCGAGGCCATCGGTCTCCCGCAGGGTCTTGCGGATCTCGGGATCTTGCACATAACGGGCGATGCCGGTCATGGCGGCAAGCAGGGTGGCATCGGTAAACGGCTTGGGGGGCTGGGTCATCTTCTCCAGCAGCTCCCCCCGCTCGCACAGCAGTTCCTCCCCCTCTTTCAGGGCAGGCAGGGTTCCCGCCTCCTCCTCGTCATCCTCTTCCACTCCGAGCAGCGCCTTCCAGCCCGCCTTGAGGATGCGGCGCGCCTTGGCCTGGAACAGCCCTCCGGCGATGCGCAGCAACACCTTGCTGTCGTTGTACTCGAACGGCGGGTAGAACTGCAGCAGATACTGGCGGGCAATCAGGCCGTAAAGCTTCGCCTCGTCGGCCCCCAGGCTCGCCTCGTTCCCCCTCTTCTCGGTGGGAATGATGGCGTGGTGGGCATCCACCTTGCTGTCGTTCCACGCCTTGCTGCGGATCCTGCCATCCGCTTCGGCGACCGCCCTGGCCAGCGCAGGGGCCGTGCTGGCGATGGCCTCCCGCACCTGGCCGGCCCGGTTGAAGTGCTCGCTCGGCAGATGGCGGCTGTCGGATCTGGGATAGGTGATGAGCTTGTGCCGCTCGTAGAGGCTCTGGCAGATATCCAGCACCCGCTTGGCATCCATGCCAAAGCGCTTGGCCGCGTCGATCTGCAGGCTGGAGAGGTTGTAGGGGAGCGGCGCCGCCTGCTTGCGCGCCTGCTCCTCCACCGCCTCCACCCGGGCGGGTTGCCCCTGGATCCGCTCCACCACCTTGGCGGCCAGCGCCCGGTTGAGCACCCGTCCCTCCTCATCCTGCCAGGGCAGGCAGGCCTCCGATGGCAGCCACCTGGCGGTGAAGCGTTCGTTGCCCTGGGTCAGCAGATGGGCCATCACCTCGTAGAACGGCTTGGGAACGAAGGCCTCGATCTCGAGATCCCGGCGCACCACCAGACCGAGCAAGGGGGTCTGTACCCGGCCCACCGACAGCAGTTCGCTGCAGCCCCCCTTGCGGCCAAGCAGGGTATAGGCCCGGGTCATGTTGATGCCATAGAGCCAGTCGGCACGGCTACGGGCCAGCGCCGACACCGCCAGCGGCACGAACTCCTTGTTGTCCCTGAGCTTGTCGAGGGCGCGGCGCACGGCGGGGGGATTGAGATCGCTGATGAGGCAGCGCTGAACCGGTTTGGTCTTGGGATAGCCGAGAAAGTCGATCACCTCGTCCACCAGCAGTTGCCCTTCCCTGTCCGGGTCACCGGCGTTGACCACGCAGTCCGCCTGCTTGATGAGCCCCTTGATGACGGCCAGCTGGGCCTTGGTCTTGGGTTTGGCCACCAGCTGCCACTGGGTCGGGACAATGGGAAGGGATTCCATGCGCCACTGCTTGTAGGCGGCATCGTAGGCATCGGGCTCGGCCTGCTCCAGCAGGTGGCCGATGCACCAGGTCACCACGTCTCCCTGCGCCGTCTCGATGAAACCCTCCCCCTTCTTGTGCGGTTTGGGGAGGACATCGGCGATGGCGCGGCCAAGGCTGGGTTTCTCGGCGATAAAGAGTCGCATGATGGATACACCTGAACACTGTATATGTGAACAGTATACAATCCTCTCGCCACAAACCCCAAGCCCCGGGGTGGCGTACTGCCTCCCCGCCCCGGCTTGGGCATCGCTCTCACCACAGCACATCACGCTCCCGCTGCATGGGAAAAATGCGATTTAAATTCAAGAAATCATGCCAAAACAAATAACAAAACCAAAAAACAATTATATGACGAAATAAAAACCATGACCGAGGTCAACCCTTTGAATCCTAGGACTACTACTATATTGGTAATACCCGAATTCGAAGGACACCGTCACCATGCTTGGAAAACTGTTGAGAAAGACCTGGTTCTGGCTTCTGCTGCTCGGGGCCCTGCTGGGGATCGCCGCACTCGGCGTCACCGTCACCGTGCTGCACAAGACCAGCTCCACCGAATTCTGCGTCTCCTGCCACTCCATGCAGACCCCGCTCGCCGAATATCAGGGCAGCGTCCACTTCCAGAACGTGAAGGGGATCCGCGCCGAGTGCGCCGACTGCCACATCCCCAGTGAACCCGCCGCCTATCTCTGGACCAAGATCCGCGCCGTGAAAGACATCTATCACGAGGCGATCGGCACCCTCGACACGCCCGAGAAATACGAGGCCCACAAGCTGCGTATGGCTCAATCGGTATGGGACGAGCTGAAAGCCAATGACTCCGCTACCTGCCGCAGCTGCCACAGCTACGCAGCCATGGACATTCTGGCCCAGCGCCCCAACGCCCGCGCCGAGCACCCCATTGCCATCAAGGATGGCCAGACCTGCATCGACTGCCACCGCGGCGTTGCCCACATCATGCCCGACATGAGCGGCCTGGCCGCCGCCGGTGCCAGCGAACTGGCCGCCGCCGCGGCCCAGACCCCGGTAACCGTCACCACCCGCTATGCCATCGCCACCACCCCGCTCTATCTGGATGCTGGCGCCAAGACTGACGAAGGCACCCTGATGCCCTCCACCCAGGTGGAAGTGCTGGCCAACGACAACGGCCGCACCCAGGTGCGCATCGACGGCTGGCAGCAGGACGGTGTGAGCGAGGTGTTCTACACCGCCCCCGGCAAACGGATCCTGAGCGTGCTGGTCGGCGAAGCCGCCAGAAAAGCCCTCGTGACCGGCAAGAGCGAAACCGACAGCGCCACCAACCTCACCTGGCATCAGGTCAGCCTGACCGCCTGGGTCGACCAGAGCCAGCTCATCGGCGACCAGGGCAAGCTGTGGCAATACGCCTCCACCCTGATGTCCAACAACTGCACCGGCTGTCACGGCCTCACCGCGCTGGATCACTTCAACGCCAACCAGTGGATCGGCGTCATCAAGGGGATGGAGTCCCGTACCTCCCTCACCCCGGAGCAGGCTCGCATGTTGACCCAATACGTGCAGAAACACGCCAGCGACATGAGCGCGGCCCATTAAGGCAGGAACAGAGGACTCTCCCATGACTTTTTTCAATGACCAACAGACCAACCTCTCCCGCCGTACTCTGCTCAAGGGGCTGGGGGCCTGTGCCGCCCTGCCCCTGCTGGCTGGTCTCTTCCCGAAAAGCGCCCTGGCCAAGGCCGTCAGCACGGCCCTTGAGCAGTTCCCCACCCTGGTGCCCGCCCAGAAAGGCATCCTGACCGGCGCCCACTGGGGGGCCTTCGAGGCCATCGTCTCCGAGGGCCGCATGGTGCGGGTCCAGCCGGTGGCCGACGATCCGGCACCGAATGACCTCATCGACATGGCGCCGTTCCAGGTCCACGCCAAGAACCGCATCAAGTACCCCATGGTGCGCAAAAGCTGGCTGGAGCACGGCCCGGGCGCCAGACCGGAGCTGCGCGGTGCCGACGAGTGGGTACGGGTGAGCTGGGAAAAGGCCATCGACCTGGTGGCCGGCGAGATCCAGCGCGTCCAGTCTGATTTCGGCCCCCAGGCGATCCACGCCGGTTCCTACGGCTGGAAGAGCGTGGGCATGTTCCACAACAGCCGCACCCTGCTGCACCGCCTGATGAACCTGGCCGGGGGTTTCACCGGCTATGCCGGGGACTACTCCACCGGCGCGGCCCAGGTGATCATGTCCCACGTGATGGGCTCCATCGAGGTGTACGAGCAGCAGACCGCCTGGCCCAACGTGGTGGAACACGCCGAACTGGTGGTGCTCTGGGGGGTCAACGCCCAGGTGACCCTGAAGAACAGCTGGAACATGCCGGATCACGAGGGGCAGGCCGGCTTCAAGGCGCTGAAAGAGAAAGGCACCCGGGTCATCAGCATCGACCCCGTCTACAACGAGACCGCCAAGCTGGTCGGCGCCGAGTGGATTGCCCTGAACGCCTACACCGACGTGGCCATGATGCTGGGGGTGGCCCACACCCTCTACAGCGAGAAGAAGCACGATCAGGCCTTCCTCGATCGCTACACTGTCGGCTTCGACACCTTCCTCGCCTATCTGCTCGGCAAAGAGGACGGCCAGCCCAAGAGCGCCGAGTGGGCGAGCAGCGTCTGCGGCGTCGATGCCAAGGTGATCCGCCAGCTGGCCCTCGACATGGCCGCCAAGCGCACCATGATCATGGCGGGCTGGGGCATGCAGCGTCAGCACCACGGTGAACAGCCCAACTGGATGCTGGTCACTCTGGCCGCCATGCTGGGCCAGATCGGCCTGCCGGGGGGCGGCTACGGCTTCAGTTACCACTACTCCTCCGGTGGCAGCCCCACCGCCAAGGGCGGCATTCTGGCGGGCATCTCCGCTGGCAATGCGCCGAAGAACAGCCCGGCCCCGATCCCGGTGGCCCGCATCGCCGACTGCCTTGCCAACCCGGGCAAGACCATCGACTTCAACGGCCGCAAGGTGACCTATCCGGACATCAAGCTGGTCTACGTGGCGGGGGGCAACCCCTTCCACCACCATCAGGACACCAACAACCTGCTGCAGGCGTGGCGCAAGCCGCAGACCGTGATCGTGCACGAGCCCTACTGGACGGCGACTGCCAAGCACGCCGACATCGTGCTGCCGGCCACCACCAGCTATGAGCGCAACGACCTGGAGATGGGGGGCGACTACTCCCAGCGCTACGTCTTCCCCATGCACCAGTGCGTCCGCCCCCAGTTTGAAGCCCGCAACGACTTCGACATCTTCAGCGCCATCGCCGCCAAGCTGGGCGTGCAGGAGCAGTACACCGAAGGGAAGGACGAGATGCTGTGGCTCAAACAGATGTACGACGGCATGGCGGCCCAGGCCCGTGGCGCCCGGGTGGCACTGCCGCCGTTCAACATGTTCTGGGAGTCCAACAACTACATCCGCTTCCCGATCCCGGAAGCCAACCGCCAGTGGATCCGTCACGCCGATTTTCGCGAAAACCCGCTGCTCAACCCGCTCGGTACCCCGTCCGGCAAGATCGAGATCTTCTCCAACACGGTGGCGGGGATGGGTTATGCCGACTGCACCGGTCATCCCAAGTGGTATGAGCCCAAGGAGTGGGTGAAGAGCGAGGTGGCGGCGCGCTATCCGCTGTCGCTCAACACCTCCCACCCGACCCAGCGGCTGCACTCCCAGCTCGACAACACCCCGCTGCGGGACAAGTTCGCCATCGCCGACCGCGAAGCGATCATGATCCATCCCGCCGACGCCAAGGCCCGTGGCATCCAGGATGGCGATCTGGTGCGGGCCTTCAACGAGCGCGGCCAGATCCTGGTGGGGGCCCTGATATCCGCCGATATCCGGCCCGGGGTAGTGCGGGTGTGTGAAGGGGCCTGGTATGACCCGGCCAAGCCGGGCGAAGCGGGCAGCATCTGCAAGAACGGCAACGTCAACTGCCTCACCTTCGACGAGGGCTCGTCCAGTCTGGCCCAGGGCAACTGCGGCCACATGGCCCAATTGCAGATAGAGAAGTATATCGGGCCAGTGCTCGCCAACACGGCGCACGAGGTACCGGCCAACGGCTGAGTAGAGGACTGAGCAACAAAAACGGCGCCATCAAGGCGCCGTTTTCTTATCGCAGTTTGTGGTGTGGCTCAGAATCACAAGTCACCCTCAACCATATACTCTTCCGCATACTCCACCCGCCTTGCAGCCAGAGCGCGGACAAGGTGGCTCAGAAGTCTCCTTCCACCATGTACTCTTCGGCACACTCCACCAGCTGGGGCCAGAGATCTTCCGGCACCCAGGCCTCGGGGTCATCCTCGTCACCGTCATACTGGCTCCAGAAGAAGGCTCGCAGCCCGCTTGCGAAGTCGTCGCTCAACTCCGCCAGTTCGGAGAGGGGCCCCAGCCAGGCAATGCGGCGCAGGCCGGAGGCGAGATCGTTGATGGCATCCATCAGGGTGCGATCATCCAGGCTCTGCTCCACCAGCAGGGTGAAGCGCTCGCGGGCGCTCTCGGTCTGATCCTCGTCCAGCTCACCCACGTCGGCCAGCAGGTCGACAAAGTCCTCCAGCAGGAACTGGATCAGGGCATCCCTGTCCTCGAACCACTGGATCTGAGCCCCCTTGGTGCCCAGCACCGAGGCATCGAACGAATCATCGAGATGGCACAAAGCCCAAGGATCGTCAGTCATTGCTACCCTTCCTACACCTGAAACAAGAGACGTATCTTATGCCGGGTGCCGCACCCTTGCCAGCACGGCGGCACAAAAGGGGCCCCCCGACGGGGCCCCTCGTCACTCGACCCTGGCCACCTTGGGCAGGGAGAGGGAAGCGGCGAGCCCCCCCAGCTCGGCCCGCCCCATGATAAGGCTGCCGCGATAGGCTTCCGCGAGATCCGAGACGATGTTGAGGCCAAGGCCCGAGCCCGGCACCTTCTCGTCGAGGCGCACCCCCCGCAGCACCGCCTTGGCGATCTGATCCTCGCTCATGCCGGGACCGTCGTCCTCGATGCGCAGGGTGATCCAGCCCCCCAGCTCGGCGCTGGAGATGCGCAGCTCGCTGGCGGACCACTTGAAGGCGTTCTCCAGCAGGTTGCCCACCATCTCGTCGAAGTCCTGCTCCTCCACCCCGACCGCCAGATTGACCGGCACCTGCAAGTCCACCGTCTTGCCGGGATAGAGGCGGGAGAAGGCGCGGCAGATGTACTCCACCCGGGCCCGCACCGGGGTCGACACCCCGAGGATCTTGGCGGCGCCGGTCACCCGCGCCTTGCCGAGGTGGTAGTCGATGTGGCGCTGGATCTGGTCGAGCTGCTCGCCGAGGGCGGCCTGATCCTCCGGCGGCAACTGGGTCACCTGGTTGCGCATGATGCTGAGCGGCGTCTTGAGGGCGTGGGCCAGGTTGCCGGTGTGGGAACGGGCTCGTTGCAGCAGCTCGCCATAGTGGTGCAGCAGGCGGTTGATGTCCTCCACCAGCGGCTGGATCTCCAGGGGGTAGCGCAGCCGGAACCCCTCCTGATGACCCTGATGGACGCGGCTCAGCTCGCGGCGCAGCAGGTGCAGCGGGCGCAGGCCGTAGAGGATCTGGAACATGAAGCCGAGCACCAGGCCGGTGGCGGCGAAGCCGAGGCCGAGGAACAGGCTGATACGGGTCTTCTTCAGGGTCTGGGTCAGGGCGCTGCTGTCCTTGGCCATCACCAGGGTGAAGACCCGATCAGACCCCGGCAGCAGCACGGTACGGGTCATGATGAGCAGGGGCTCCTTGTTGGGCCCCTTGCCGACGAAGAGATCCGGATCGCCGAAGGCCGACTTCAGGCCGTGGGCGCTCAGATGGGCATCCCACAGGGAGCGGGAGCGGCTGACCACCGTCTCCCCCAGCTCCAGCTGCCAGTAGTAGCCGGAGTAGGGCTGGCGATAACGGGGGTCGGCCATGGGCTCGGTGACCACCGGCATGCCGTCCGGCTGGATCTCGAGGCGGGAGAGCAGATCGTAGAGCTGCAGGCGCAGGCCATCGGCCTCCGCCTCCTGCCAGTAGTTGCGCATCATGGTCTGCAGGCTGAAGCCGGTGGCGAACAGGAAGAGACCGCACCAGACCATGGCGATCACCACCAGCCGACCTCGCAGGGTGCGTACCAGCCTCATTCAACCCACCCCGCCATCGGTTGCGAGGGTGTCATTCGTTGATCCGGTAGCCGAGGCCGCGCACCGTCTCGATGAGATCGGCGTGGGTCTTCTTGCGAATGCGGCCGATGAACACCTCCACGGTGTTGGAGTCGCGATCGAAATCCTGGGCATAGATGTGGTCGATCAGCTCGCTGCGGGACACCACCTTGCCCCTGTGCTGCATCAGGTAGCCCAGCACCCGGAACTCGTGGGCGGTGAGCTTGATGGGGGTTCCTTCGTACCACACCTGGGACGCCGCCATGTCGAGACGCACGCCACCGATCTCGAGGATGGAGCTGGCGTTCCCCGCCGCCCGGCGCACCAGCGCCTGCACCCTCGCCACCAGCTCCGCCACCTGGAAGGGCTTGGTGAGGTAGTCGTCCGCCCCAGCGTTGAGCCCTTCAATCTTCTCGTGCAACTGGCCACGGGCGGTCAGCACCAGCACCGGGGTGTCCATCCCCTTGTTGCGCCACTCCTTCAGTACGCTCAGGCCGTCGCGACCGGGCAGGCCGAGATCCAGGATGATGGCGTCATAGGGTTCGGTCTCGCCGAGAAAGCCCGCCTCGTTGCCATCGTGGCAGAGATCGGTGACGAAACCGGACAGACGCAGCTGTTCCGCCAGCTGGCCCGCGAGGATCTTTTCATCTTCAACTATCAGAATGCGCATACATGGGTATCCAAAACAGGGTTGTGCCGGCACCGGCAACGGTTGGGGGGGACGAACCGGACGGCGGTAGGTTCGCGGACTCACGCCGTTACTCCTCTTCCGGGGGCGGGCGCGGAGCGAACAGGCGTTCCAGATGGTGACCCTTGAGCCACACCATCTCCAGGTTGTCAGCCCGGTAGCCCACCTTGATGACGCTGTTCTCCTCGTCGATGAGCCTGAGCTCGTAGAGCCAGACGCCATCCTCCTCACCCAGATCGACCCGCAGCACCCGCACCGGCAGGCGGGAGGCCACCGCCATCAACTCATGAAAAGGACGGACCCGCCCCTCGCTGACCGCCTGTTGCAGCAAGGCCTCGTTCGGCTGGGCCGCCTGAACCAGCATCGGCAGCAGCAATCCAAGCAGGGGCAGCGCGCTATTCATGGGTGATTCATCTCTCAAAACCTAACATAATGCCGTTTATAGTGTGCCAGCCATGAATCCGGAATGAATATGATCCCACGCAGTATCCTGCTGATCTTGTGCCTCTTTTCCACCTTTGGCTGGGCGGCGCAGACACGTCTCGACATGGCCGGACTGGTCAAGTTGTTGCTGGCACAAGGGTATCACGACATTCGGGAAGTGGAGCTGGAAGGGGACAAATTCGAGGTCGATACCCTGAATGCCGACGCTCAGCGCGTCCAGTTGCAGGTCGATGCCAACACCGGCGAGATCACCAAAAAAGAGGCCGAATAGGCCTCTTTTGCTATGGGCGTGACGGCTGTTGCGCCGCCCCCCTCCCGGCTACTTGCGCTCGCCTGCGCCAGGGGCGCAGCAGCTTTTCCCGACGGGGCCACAGCAGGGCGCAGGCCAGCACCAGATAGATGAGGGGCTCCTGCCACCCGCTCTTGACCGACCACCAGTAGTGTATCGGCACCAGCAGAGCCACCCCGTAGATCCAGTTGTGCAGCTTCTGCCAGGCAGGCCCCATGCGACGCAACAGGGCCGGGATCGAGGTGATGCCGAGCGCCAGCAACAACAGCAGCGCCACCATGCCCACCACTATGTAGCTGCGCTTCACCAGCTCGCCGCCAATCAGTCCCCAGTCGAACTGCAGATCCAGCCCCAGCCAGACCATGAAGTGCAGGGACGCCCAGGCGGCGCACCAGAGCCCGAGGGGGCGGCGCAACTTGATGAGCTGCCCCTGGCGCCAGCGCTTGGCGAGCGGCGACACCAGCAGGGTCAGCAACAGCAGGTGAAGGGCCCCCTTGCCAAGGTAATGGGTCAGCCCCTGGACCGGATCCCCCCCCAGCAGCCCGGCTGGCACGGCATAGCCCAGCCAGAGCAGAAAACCGAGCGAACCAAGGTGCACCAGCGCCCGCAAGCCGTTGATATGGGCTGTTTTCAGTCTCGGCGTCATATTGCAGTTCCCGTCATGTTTTTCCCGCTTCTCATCCCCTCTCCCACCTGGGGAAAAGGCGGCAAGAGATCAGTCGGACAGCGCGTCAGTCTCAATACCATCTACGCAGATCCATCCCCTGATAGAGGGACGCTACCTCGTCGCCGTAGCCATTGAACATCAGGGTCGGCTGGCGCTTGGCCCCGAAGATGCCCCCCTCGCCGATGAAACGCTCGCTCGCCTGGCTCCAGCGCGGGTGATCCACGCTCGGGTTGACGTTGGCGTAGAAGCCATATTCGTTGGGGGCCAGCAGGTTCCAGGTGGTGGGGGGCATCTCCTCCACCAGGCGGATGGAGACGATGCTCTTGATGCTCTTGAAGCCGTATTTCCAGGGCACCACCAGCCGGATGGGTGCCCCGTTCTGGGCGGGCAGGGTCTTGCCATAGAGCCCCATGGCGAGGAAGGAGAGGGGGTGCATGGCCTCGTCGAGGCGCAAGCCCTCCACATAGGGATAATCGATGCCGCCCCCCAGGGCACGGGAGGCCTGCCCCGGCAACTGTTCCGGATCATAGAGCGTCTCGAAGGCCACGAACTTGGCGCGACTGGTGGGCTCGGCACGGCGGATCAGATCCGCCAGCGCAATGCCGCTCCAGGGCAGCACCATGGACCAGGCCTCCACGCAGCGCAGCCGATAGATGCGCTCCTCCAGCGTGCTCTTGTTGATGAGATCCCACACATCCAGGGTGAAGGGTTTGGCCACCTCCCCTTCCACCTTCAGGGTCCAGGGCTCGGGCTTGAGGTAATGGCCGTTGCGGGCCGGATCCCCCTTGTCGGTCCCCAGCTCGTAGAAATTGTTGTGGGTGGTGGCCTTCTCCTCCGGGGTGAGGATCAATCCCTCTGGCCGGGTCGCGGCACGGATGTCGAGGGGTCTGGTGGGGGCCACGGGGGCCGGCTTGTCCGATGCGAAGAGATCCAGCAGGCTGGCCTTCACCGGAAACGCCAGGGTGGCGGCACCGACGCCCAGGCCCAGCCCTTTCAGGATGCGGCGACGATCCTGATAGACGGTTTCCGGCGTGACATCCTGTTCGGTGGGGTGATGAGAAGTACGGCGCTTGATCAACATGAAAAAACTCCCGGGACGATGAGGTTGACAACCATAAGACCCGCCCCGGCCGAGTTTTATTTCACACAGAATTACATGAGTTGGTAAAGGGGCAGTGCCTTGGCCATGGTACCGGCCAGGAAGAGCACTACGAACACCAGCAGAGGAACGATCACGTTTGGCACCATCAGACTCACTCCATGAGCAGGACAGGGCCTCTAACTATGGAACAAGGTCTGCGGCGCCTCCAATGAATTTTTTTCGCGAGCGCAAGCGTATTCCAGAGTTGCAAAGAGTGACCGGGATCACACACAATCCGGCCCCAGCTTGCTGCCGCTCTACCGCGGAGTAGGCTGCCTCCTTTTCCGGATTCAACCACTGAGAGTCACGCCATGAGCCCACTGTTCGCCATCGCCATCACGACCGGGATCCTCTCCGCCGTCTGGGGTGGACTGGCCGCCGCACTCGGTCTCATCTCCTGGGTCGGCTTCCTCGGCTGCACCAGCTACTTCGCCTCGAGTGGCGGTTACAAGGCGCTGTTGCAGACCCTGCTGTGCAACACCACCGGCATGCTGTGGGCACTCCTGCTGATCCACGGGGAGACCTGGTGGGGGGCCGGCATGGCGGGATATCTGATGACAGGGGTGGTGGCCACCCTGATGTGCGTGCAGGCCAGGCAGCAGTGGCTCGCCTACATTCCCGGCACCTTCGCCGGTTGCTGTGCCACCTTCGGCGCCGCAGGCGAGTGGCGGCTCATTCTGCCCTCCCTCATCATCGGCGCCCTGTTTGGCTATCTGATGAAGGCGAGCGGCCTCTGGCTCTCCCAGAAGACTCTCTCTACCAGCGGTGTCAGCGACCCGGCCTGAGGCCGATTCTGTCGGAAACCAGAGGGGCGGCCCGTCATCGACGGGCCGCCCCTCTGTCATTCATCCCTTCGACTTGAAATTTGCCGCCTCGATGCCGTGCCGATTCAATAGCTTGTAGAAGTCGGTGCGGTTTCTCCCCGCCATGTTGGCCGCCAGGGTCACGTTCCCCTCCGTGGTGCGCAGCAGCCGGATCAGGTACTCCTTCTCGAACTCGGCCCGCGCCTCGTTGAACGAGGGAATACCGCCACCGCCGCCACTCAGGGCCGACTCCACCATGGCCGCGCCGATCACCGGGCTGCAGCAGAGGCTGGCGAGCTGCTCCACCACCCCGCAGAGCTGGCGCACGTTGCCCGGCCAGGCCGCGGCGGCCAGCAGGGCCAGCGCCTCCGGCGAGAAGCCGAGGGCGGCGCAATCGGGGTGACGGTTGCGGTAATCGTCCAGCGCCTGACGGGCCAGCAGGGGGATGTCCTCGCTGCGGGCGCTCAGCGACGGCAGGGTGATGTTGGCCACGTTGAGGCGGTAGAAGAGATCCTCGCGAAAACGCCCCTCTTCCATGGCGGTCACCAGATCCTGATGGCTGGAGCTGATGACCCGCACCTCGGGGGTACCCTGACCATACTCCGCCAGCACCTGGAGCAACTTGGCCTGGAGTGACTCCGACAGATCCCCTATCTCGTCGAGGAAGAGGGTGCCGCCTTTGGCCTCGGCAAACAGGCCGGACTGGCCATCCTCGCCAAACAGCTGCAAGTCCAGCACGGGCCAGGGCAGAGCCGCACAGTTGATGGTATGCAGCGGCTTGTCGCGGCGGTGGCTGGCCTGGTGCAGCGCCTGGGTCATCACCCCCTTGCCGGCGCCGGAGGGGCCCAGGATCAGCACGGGCACGTCCATGGTGGCGATGCTGCTCGCCTGGATCAGCAACTGCTCCATCTGCGGGTTGCGGGTCTGGATGAGGGACTGCCACTCCTGCTGCTGCTTCGGACGGGTCAGGCTGAGAGCATGTTCTATGGTGACCAGCAGCTCGTCCTTGTCGATGGGCTTGGTGAGGAAGCTGAACACCCCGGAGCGGGTCGCCTGGATGGCGTCGGGAATGGTGCCGTGGGCGGTCATGATGATCACCGGCATGCCGAGCCACTGGGACTGGATCCGCTCGAACAGCGCCAGCCCGTCCATGCCCCCCATGCGCAGATCGCTCAGCACCAGGTCGGCCCGTTGCTGGCGCAGCCTGTCCAGCGCTCCTTCGGCGCTGTCGGCGGTATCCACCTCGTAACCCTGGCTGCGCAGGCGCATGCTCATCAGCTTGAGCAGGCTGGCATCATCGTCCACCAGCAGAATACGGCTCATGCTCTCACCCCCTCTTGGCGAAAAACGCGGTCATTGCGGCGCTGTCCGAAGCTGTCATGGCTGACCTCCCCCATTGAGCTTACGCTGGTTGAGCTGCTCGTCGATGGCGGAGAGCTGCTCTATCTGCTGGCGTAGACGCTTCACCTCCTGACTCTGATCGTCGCGGCGGCTGTCTCGCACCAGCAGCTCCTCCCCGAGGGCGATCCAGCTGCGCAGGAAGGCCTGGGCATCGAGACCGAGCACCGGCAACAGAGCTTTCAGCTGATCCAGCCCGGCCCGGCGGCTGGCCACCGATTCGGACGGGTGGGTGTTGACCATGGCCAGGCTGACCCGGCTCTCGAGGTCGGTGGCGCCGGCCAGTCGCTGGCGCTCCTGCATCCGCTGCTGGGGATGGCTGGCCAGCAGCCAGTCCGAGTATTGCAGGCGCACCTGCATCTCCTTGTTGGCAAACTCCATCCGCCTGGCGATCGCCTCCTGGGAAGGCTCGGTGAGGCTGGTAGAAGGCAGCAGGGAACAGCCAGCGAGCAGGCCTATCATCAATACGGGAATCACAAATCGTTTCATCTTGAATGTCACTTCAGATCCTGGTGGGGAGCAGGCACCTGCCCGCTCCTCTCAATATTCGGTGTCAAGGCGCCACCCGCACCTGCGGAGTCGCCGCCACGCCCGTCAGCTCGGGCGCACGTTCAAATCCAGCCGGAAACAGACATCCGCCTGGGCATCCTCGATCAGCCTGAGCTCGCCGCCCAGACTCATGGCAGACTCACGGGCAATGGAGAGGCCCATGCCGGAGCCTTTCAGCAATCCCTGACGCACTATGCTGCCCTGTTCAAAGGGCTCGAAGATGCGCTCCCGCTCGTCTGGCGGGATGACAGGCCCTTCGTTGGCCACCTCCAGCCAGCCGCCGCCCGCCCCCGCCCCGGCGCGGATCCAGATCTGTCCGCCCCTGGCGCCATAGCTGACCGCGTTGGAAAAGAGATTGTCGAGGATGAGTCGCAGGCGGTAGGGCTCTGCCCGCAGGCTGATGGGCTCGGGCGGCAAGTGTACACTGATTTGCTTGGATTCCAGCGCGAGCCGGTACTCTTCGGACAAGTCTGACAACAAGGGCGCCAGGGGCACCTCGGACAGGGTGAACACCTCCTGCTGGCTGAGGCGATTGAAGTCGAGCAGCCGCTCGATTAGGGTCTGCAGACGGCGGCTGTTCTCCTCCAGCATCTGGCAGATCTCCTGCTGATCCCCGTTGAGGGGCCCCACCAGCTGCTCCGAGAGCAGATCAGCCCCTTCTCGCAGCACGGCAAGGGGGGTTTTCAGCTCGTGGGATACGTGGCGCAGGAACTGGTATTTCTGCTGTTCCAGCTCCTTGAGCTTGTCGTGCAGCCAGCTGATCCGCTCCCCCAGCAGCACCAGTTCGGCCGGGCCGTCCACCGGGCGCTGATCCGGCTCGACGCCGGCGCCCAGACTCAGGATCCGCGACTCAATCTGACGTACCGGGTGGATGATGAGGTAGGTAAAGAGCAGTACCAGCAGCAGGCTGAGCCCGGCCACGAAGCCGCTGACCCACCAGATCTGCTGTTTCAGCTCCACGATGGCGCCCCGCATGCGGGTCACGTGATCATCCACCTGGCTACGGGTGACCACCTCCAGTTGCTGGTTCAGTTCGTTGAAGTCGGTGAAACGGGGGCTGGTCGCCTCCTGCCTGGCCTTGCGCAGATCCTGCAGGCCGTCGAGCCAGACCAGCGTCGCCTCGAGATCTCCGTAGACCTCGGCATCCGGAATGGAGTCCTGATGAGTCGCGAGCAGTTCCCGGTAGCGCACCAGCTGCTGCCGATAGCTGGCCAGGATGCGATCATCACCCAGGACCGCATAGCGGCGCAGGGTGCGCTCCAGATCGATGGCCTGAGTGGAGAGCAGCGTCGCCCGGCGAGTGTCCCGCACCGCACGTTCCATCTCGTCGCTGGTGAGCTGGCCCAGGTGGGAGAGAGCCTGACTGTCGTGCCAGATCATGCCCCCCAGGGGCATCAGCACCAGCACGAAGCCCATCAGTACTACCTGGAGCAGGGAGCGGGGCCGAACCTTGGTCATCTTCTGCGGTCTCGATTCGTCATGGGGGAGCCAGCATATCCGCACTGCCCCAAAAAGCAAAACCGGCCATAAAGCCGGTTTGATTGCTCACCGAGGCCGGATTCACGCCAGGCCGACGGACGCCACACAGATGACAATGATCATGGCAAGGGCCCCTGACGCGGCCAACAGTGCCCATTTCATTTCTACGCTCATGCAAACCTCCTTTCTGCCAATCAGCGTTGGATCACAACAGATAACGACATGTTAATTCATAGTGAATCCCATAACCGTGAGCTGCGTATATATTTCAGACGAGCCCAACCCAAGGAATGGAAAGCATGTTTTACCTCTGTAGCATTGGATCCAATCTCGACCCCGCCCTGCACGTCAGTCAGGCCGTCGCCGAATTGCTGGCCCGCTTTGGTCGCCTTCACCTGAGTTCCGTCATCCAGACCAAGCCCGTGGGCATGCATTCGCGCCACGACTTCCTCAACTGCCTGTTCGTCGTCCAGAGCGACTTCTCTCCCGCCCAGCTCAAGGCCGAGTTTGTCACCATGGAGCTGGCCCATGGCCGGGATCGCAGCAACCCCCTGTGCAAGGTGGCGGACAGGCCACTGGACATCGACATACTGGCCTGCGGCGAACGGGATGACTTCGCCGAGGCCGGGGTGGATGCCTACCTGGGGGATCTGCTGGCGGAGATGTATCAGGGCGGCAGTGTGGACTCCGGCAAGGTGACCCTCGGCCTGCCGGGCAGCAAGGTGTTTGCGAAGCAGCGCATCGGCCAGGCCCCCATCCATCTCTGCCAGCAAGACGAGGCCCTGCTTCCCGGCAACGGCCACCCCGGCCCCCCTTCCCGGCACGCCGCCATCCGGCACCCTTGAGCCGTTCACACACATGAGGCGCCCAAAGGCGCCTCATGTCATGGCGGCCCGCCTTGCCCTAGATGACGGCGAGGGCGCGCCCCCCGTCCACCCGGATGCTGGCCCCGGTCATGTAGTCGTTCTTCATCAGCATCTGTACCGCCTGCCAGATGGGCTCCAGACCCCCTTCCCGCGCCAGCGGCGTCTTCGCCAGCACCTGCTGGCGCCAGTCATCCCCGTGCTCGTCGAGAAACAGGATGGGGCCAGGCTCTATGGTGTTGACCCGCACGGCGGGTGCCAGTTCGCGGGCAAAGCTCATGGCCAGGGAATGGGCTCCCGCCTTGGTGGCCACGTAGGCGGCAAACTGGGGCGCCGGGGCATGGATGTAGATATCGGTGATGTGGATGATGCCCCCGTTGGGCTGGCGGGCAAGGGCCGGGGCCAGCGCCCGGTTGAGCTGGAAGGGAGCCGCCATGTGTACCCGGTAGAACTGATCAAACTGGGCCAGCTGCACCGCAGGATCCGCCGCCTGGGGCTCGAAGGCGGAGGCATTGTGGATGATCAGGGCAAGATCCTCATGGGCCGCCAGCGCCGTCACCACGGCGCCCACCTCCTCTTCCCGGGTGAAGTCCGCCTGTACCAGCTCGACGCCCACGTCTCGCAGACGATCCAGCTCGGGCCGTTCGCTGCGATAGCTGCCCGTCACCTGCCAGCCAGCGGCCACCAGCCGCTCACACAGATAGAATCCCAGGCGACGGCCACAGCCCGTTACCAATGCACGCATACCCTCTCCTTGTGGTTGTCGCCCTCCCCGATCCATGCAGGATCGCACGGAGGACCCATTCATCGGCCATGACCTATCGATGTCCGAGGCAAAACCCATTGGCCCCGTGTCACAGCCACCGGGCATAGTGGCCCCATCGACCCCCATGGAGCCACCATCATGCTACAAATTCGCGATCATATGCAGCCATTGACCCACTCACTGCACCCCGGCCTCGGTCTGGCCGAGGCGCTGGACAGACTCCATCGGGCAAACCTGGGGGGCCTGCCGGTACTGGATGACCATCAGCACCTCGTCGGATTTCTCTCCGAGCAGGATTGCATTCCCGCCCTGCTCACGGGCAGCTATCACTGCGACACCCGTACTCTGGTCGAAGATCTGATGAGCCGGACCCCGCTGTTCGTCTCTCCTGATGACAACATCGTGGATCTCGCCCGCCAGATGGCCGGGGCCAGACCCAAGGTCTATCCGGTAATGGAGGGAGGCAAGGTGACGGGCATCATCAGCCGTCGTCAGGTGATGCAGGCCCTCAACACCCAGATGAAACAGTGTCAGGCAACCTGAGGCAGGCAACCTCGCACACGTTTCATGCCGACCACCCTCCCGCCCACAGCCGGCGAGTGGCTGGTCCATCCCGCCCGACTCTGCCACGGGGCGGCCTGTCGATGCAGCCCGCCCCCCTCCCACCGGCACCGTTCGTTTGTCCCCTCCCCATTTCAGGGTTTGCCATCCGTGGTCGTCTCTAGTTAGATAGGTGCCGGTCACAGTCCCTGCCGGATGCGACCCCGTCCCGAGTGCTCAGGAGATGTAACGTGCGACGCTTGCTCGTATTCTGCTTGCTGCTGCCCTGCTGGCTGTCAGCCAGGGAGCTGGTCATTGGTGGCATCCTGGAGCCCCCTCTCAAGTGGCTGGATGCACAGGGACACCCTCGCGGGCTGGATGTGGATCTCGTCACCGCCATCTTCGGCACGCTCCATACCCCCATCAGGATTGAGCTCATCGATTCGGGGGCCAGGCTCACCCGCAATGCCGAAAGCGGCTTCTATGACCTGCTGCTGACCCACTCCTACAAACCGGAGCGGGAGGCCTATCTGCTCTACCCCAAACAGGCCCATATGCTCCATAGCTGGCACTTCTTCATACGCAAGGAGTCCGCAGGCCGGATCCATTATGACCATCTGACGGATCTCAAACCCTGGCGCATCGGTGTCACCCGGGATTTCTCCTATACCCCCGAGCTCGCGGCAGCCATGACAGACCCGAGCTATCACTTCCAGGAGATCCCCATCAACCAGCTGCAACTGCGCAAACTCATCGCCGGTCGCATCGACGTGGTGCCCATGTCCCTGGTCACCGCCTTCACCCAGATAAGAGAGGAGGGACTGGAAGGCAAGCTCGACTACCTGCCAAAACCCCTCAAGACCAGCCCCTACTTCAATGTCTGGACCCGTTCCCGGGCCGATGCCGACACCCCGGCCCTGATGGCCGCCTATGATGCCGAACTGCTGCACATGAAGCGGGACGGCCGGCTCAAAGCCCTCTACGACAAATACGGCATCCCCTATATCGAACCCTGATCCCGACTGTCAGGGCTGCACGCCTCGCAAGATCGGCTATGCAGTGAGATCAGGGTTTCGCCTGTGAAATGGGTCTCCCGCGTCCCTCAGTCCTCAAGGCTTCACATCCCGTAGGATCGGGTTTTGCAGCGAAATCAGCGTCTCGGTGGACTGGATCTCGTCGATGGTCTGGATCTTGTGGATCAGTACCGTCTGCAACTCGTCGATGGAGCGGGTCATCACCTTCATGAAGATGCTGTAGTGGCCGGTGGTGTAGTAGGCCTCCACCACCTCGTCCAGCGCCTGCAGTTTGGCCAGGGCCGACGGGTAATCCTTGGCGCTCTTGAGGTTGATCCCGATGAAGCAGCAGACGTCGTAGCCCAGCTTCTTGGGGTTCACCTGCACCCGCGTTCCCTCGATGATGCCCGCCTGCTTCATCTTCTCTACCCGCACATGGATAGTGCCCGGGCTCACCAGCAGTTGTTTGGCCAGCTCTGCGTAAGGCAGGCGCGCATTCTCCATCAGGGCGGTGAGGATGGCCTGATCGAGATTATCGATCCGATAATTTTCTGACACTTTTTTGCACTCCTTTTAATGATTCATCATTAATTGATGGCTTATTTTGAAGAAAAAAACACACAAAGCCTATTTCAATTATCGAATATTGAATTTAGTTGGCATTCTGTTGAAGAATCACCGCATTCAACGGATTCACGACAGGTAATTCAGCATGAAACAGCACTACATCCGCAGCCAACAGCAGATCAGCTTCGTCAAAGAGATGTTCTCCCGCCAACTCGCACTGCAACTCGGCCTGATGGAGGTACAAGCCCCCATTCTGAGCCGGGTCGGTGACGGCACCCAGGACAACCTCTCCGGCTGCGAGCATGCAGTGCAGGTCAAGGTGAAAACACTGCCGGAGCACAGCTATGAAGTGGTCCACTCCCTGGCCAAGTGGAAGCGCCAGACTCTGGGTCGCTTCGGTTTCGGCCCGGGTGAAGGCATCTACACCCACATGAAGGCACTGCGTCCGGACGAGGATCGCCTCACCCCCATTCACTCCGTCTACGTCGACCAGTGGGACTGGGAGAAGGTGATGCCGGGCGAGCGCCGGGATCTGGCCTATCTGCAGGAGACGGTGCGCGGCATCTGGGCCGCCATCAAGGCCACCGAGCGCGCGGTCTGTGCCGAGCATGAGCTGACCCCCTTCCTGCCGGCGGATATCCAGTTCCTGCACAGTGAAGAGCTGCTGACCCGCTACCCGGACCTCGATGCCAAGGGACGCGAGCGCGCCATCGCCAAAGAGCTGGGAGCGGTCTTCCTCATCGGTATCGGTGGCGCCCTCTCCCACGGCGAACGCCACGACGTCCGAGCCCCGGACTACGACGACTGGAGCAGCGAGAGCGAGCTGGGGCTGGCGGGTCTGAACGGTGACATCCTGGTGTGGAACCCGGTGCTGGAAGACAGCTTCGAGATCTCCTCCATGGGGATCCGGGTGGACGCAGAGGCCCTGCGCCGCCAGCTCGCCATCACCGGGGACGAGGATCGCCTGCAGTACGACTGGCATCAGGATCTGCTGGCAGCACGGATGCCGCAAACCATCGGCGGCGGCATCGGCCAATCCCGTCTGGCCATGCTGCTGCTGCAAAAAGAGCACATCGGTCAGGTCCAGGTCGGCGTCTGGCCATCTGAAATGAAGGCTGCCATCCCAGGCATTCTGTAACGAATTGATTTGATTGCCTCTGTCCTCCTATCGCGGCAACACGGCGCGGGACAGACGCGATAGCGAAGCTGGTCAGCCGGGGTGGAGAGCGTATCCCGGCTGACTGTAAGGCGGGTATGGTCGCTGACTGTGCCTGCCGACCCTGGGGCTTGCCCCTGCGATCCGCTCAACCCACGTCAGATCGCATCGAATACATTCCTCTCGGCAATCCTCGGATTGCCGCTTTTTTATGCAGGAAATCGGTACTCGAAACCGGCCCCGATCTGGCGCTGCCGCGGCAGATCCGCTTTCCTGCTGCCGGTGCAGTGGCAGGCAAACAGTTTCTCCACCGCCTCCTCCTGCAGATAGGCGCCAAGCGCCGCCGCCCGCTCTGGGCCGGAAAACTTCAGATGCAGGCCGCCGATGACGGCGTGGATCCGCTCATCGCCACACACCTCCTTGGCTCGCGCGATGATGTTCTCGGCCCCGGCGTGACCACAGCCGATGAAGACTATCAGACCCTGCTCGCTCTTGTAGACCAGCGCCGAATCATCGCTGATGAGGTCTTTCTCCACTCGCCCGCCCCGCACCATGTAACCAAGCAAGGAGGGTTTGGCCTGCTCCCGTCGCAGTATGGATCCCAGGAACACCAGCCGCTCGGACAGCCATACCGGCTCGGCCGAACAGTGAGGGAGCAGCCCTCTCGTCGTCAGTTGTCGCGGATCCAGGTCGCCCGAGAGGCGGTAGAGGTTGTAGCGTCGGGGCAGCAACGGCAGGAAGTAGCCCCGCTCGCAGAACACGTCCGGACAGGCGATGAGCGGGATGGGTCTTGGATAGGCGGGCAGCGAGCCGACCCCGCCCACATGGTCGTAATGACCGTGAGAGAGCACCACATGGGTGAGAGAGGCGAGATCGATCCCCATCACGGCGGCATTGTGCCGCAGCGCCCGGCCACGGCCGCTGTCGAACAGCACCCTGAGGCCGTCACACTCCAGCAGCAGCGCCAACCCTCGCTCGGGCAGACAGCCAGGCAGATGAACGTCGTCATCCACCAGCACGGAAAACGTCAGCATCTCAATCCCTCAGAAAACAAAACGCAGGCACGAGGCCTGCGTTTTTCATCGACAATCCCATTACTGGGTCATGGTGAGGCCGTTGCTGTCGGCCCCCAGCCGCAGTGTCTTGCCCGGGATGACCCGACCGCTGAGCAGGGCCTGGGCCAGCGGGTTCTCCACCTTCTGCTGGATCGCCCGCTTGAGGGGGCGCGCCCCGTAGACGGGATCGAACCCGGCGTGAACCAGCTTGGTCAGCAGCTCCTCGCTCACCTCCACCTCGAAGCCCTGGGACTCCAGACGGCTCATCAGGCTCTTGAGCTGGATACGGGCGATGGACTTGATGTGCTCCTCACCGAGCGGGTGGAACACCACGGTCTCGTCGATCCGGTTGATGAACTCCGGCCGGAAGCTGCGGGTCAGCACCTCCATCAGCATGGCCTTCATCTCGTCGTAATCCTTCTCGGAGTGGTGCTCCTGGATGAGATCAGACCCGAGGTTGGAGGTCATGATCACCACGGTGTTGCGGAAGTCCACGGTACGCCCCTGACCGTCGGTCAGGCGGCCATCGTCCAGCACCTGCAACAGGATGTTGAACACGTCCGGGTGGGCCTTCTCCACCTCGTCCAGCAGGATCACCGAGTAGGGGCGACGGCGCACCGCCTCGGTGAGATACCCCCCTTCCTCGTAACCCACGTATCCCGGAGGCGCCCCCACCAGACGGGCCACGCTGTGTTTCTCCATGAACTCGGACATGTCGATCCGCACCATGGCGTCCTGGGTATCGAACAGGAACTCCGCCAGCGCCTTGCACAGCTCAGTCTTGCCCACCCCGGTGGGGCCGAGGAAGAGGAAGGAGCCGATGGGGCGGTTCGGGTCGGACAGCCCGGCACGAGAGCGGCGAATGGCGTTGGAGACGGCGTCCACCGCCTCTTCCTGGCCGATCACCCGGCTGTGCAGCTGATCCTCCATCCGCAGCAACTTCTCCCGTTCCCCTTCCAGCATGCGGGCCACCGGAATGCCGGTCCAGCGGGCCAGGACGTCGGCGATCTCCACGTCGGTGACCCGGTTGCGCAGCAG
This sequence comes from Aeromonas sp. s6, assembly GCF_040907815.1. Classification (NCBI taxonomy): domain Bacteria; kingdom Pseudomonadati; phylum Pseudomonadota; class Gammaproteobacteria; order Aeromonadales; family Aeromonadaceae; genus Aeromonas; species Aeromonas sp. s6. The sequence continues at coordinate 101,354 of NZ_JBFOCN010000056.1, read as the reverse complement.
GCTGGTCTCCTGCATCTCGGCCTGGGTGGCGAGATCCAGCTGTTTCTCCAGCTCCGGGATGCGGCCGTACTGCAACTCGGACATGCGGCCCAAGTCCCCTGCGCGGCGCGCCACCTCGAGATCCTGACGGGCCTGCTCCAGCGCAGCCTTGATGTGCTGGGTCCCGGCGAGGGCAGCCTTCTCGGCCTTCCACACCTCTTCCAGCTCGTTGTATTCCCGCTCTTTTTCCGTCAGCTCCTGATTGAGCAGATCGAGGCGCTTGCGGCTGGCGTCATCGTCCTCCTTCATCAGCGCCTGCTGCTCCAGCTTGAGCTGGATGATGCGCCGCTCGAGCCGGTCCAGGGATTCCGGCTTGGAGTCGATCTGGAGCCGGATGCTGGCCGCTGCCTCGTCGATAAGGTCGATGGCCTTGTCAGGCAGCTGGCGATCCGCGATGTAGCGGTGGGAGAGCTGGGCCGCCGCGACGATGGCGGGGTCGGTGATCTGCACATGGTGGTGCAGCTCGTAGCGCTCCTTCAGACCACGCAGGATGGCGATGGTGTCCTCCACCGAGGGCTCCTCCACCAGCACCTTCTGGAAACGGCGCTCCAGCGCGGCATCCTTCTCCACGTACTGCCTGTACTCATCGAGGGTGGTGGCCCCGACGCAGTGCAGCTCGCCGCGGGCCAGGGCGGGCTTGAGCATGTTGCCCGCATCCATGGCACCCTCGCCCTTGCCGGCGCCGACCATGGTGTGCAGCTCGTCCACGAAGAGGATGACGTTACCCTCCTCCTTGGCCAGATCGTTCAGGACCGCCTTGAGCCGCTCCTCGAACTCGCCACGATACTTGGCTCCGGCCACCAGGGCCCCCATGTCGAGCGACAGCACCCGCTTGTTCTTGAGCCCTTCCGGCACTTCGCCATTGATGATGCGCTGGGCCAGCCCCTCGACGATGGCGGTCTTGCCGACGCCGGGGGCACCGATCAGGACCGGGTTGTTCTTGGTGCGGCGTTGCAGCACCTGGATGGTGCGGCGAATTTCGTCATCCCGGCCGATCACCGGGTCGAGCTTGCCGAGTTCTGCCCGCTCGGTCAGATCGATGGTGTACTTCTCCAGCGCCTGGCGATTCTCCTCGGCGTTGGCATCCTCCACCTTCTTGCCGCCACGGACCTTGTCGATGGCTGCCTCGAGTTTTTCCTTGGTCAGCCCCTGGGCACGCAGCAGTTCGCCCAGCGTCCCCTTCTCGTCCAGGGCCGCCAGCACGAACAGCTCGGACGAGATGAACTGATCCTTGCGCTGCTGGGCCAGCTTGTCGCAGACGTTGAGCAGGCGGCCTAGGCCGTTGGAGAGCTGTACGTCCCCTTCCACGCCGCTGACGCGAGGCAGGCGATCCAGCTCCTCGCCGAGGCGCGAGCGCAGGGTATTGATGTCGAGCCCGGTCAGGGTGAGCAGCGGACGAATGGATCCGCCGTCCTGATTGAGCAAGGCGCTCATCAGATGGACGGGTTCAATGAATTGGTGGTCACGACCCAGTGCAAGAGACTGGGCATCGGAAATGGCAATCTGGAATTTGCTGGTCAGGCGATCGAGGCGCATTGCACTCCCCCTTCAAGACAGACGCCGCATGCGCGGCAACAACATCGCTTTCTGACAAGGAAGATGTGGTCTTGAAGGGCAATTTCAAGGGGTGGCTGTTTATTTTTTCCTCAATAGCGGTGACCGAGGGAAAACGACCTCGCAATGGCAGCCTGTACCCTGAGCCTGCTCGGCAGCAAGACATAGCCACCGGAGGGCCATCACCAGGGAGTGAAGAGGCGCTTGCGGCCACTCGCGAGCGCCCCTTCGGCTATTTTTCCAGCCATACAAGGGAGGCCATGCGACCCGTCTGCCCGTCGCGGCGATAGGAGTAGAAGCGCTCGCTGTCGCTGAAGGTGCAGTATTCGCCGCCATAAATGGCGGTGACGCCGGCGCGGGCGAGGCGCAGTCGGGCCAGCTGATAGATATCCGCCAGCCATTTCCCTTCGTTGAGGGATGGCACGAATGCAGTCGCCGCTTCCGCCTGCTCCGCCATGAAGGCATCGCGCACCTCGCCACCCACTTCGAACGCGGCGGGACCGATGGCCGGGCCCAGCCAGGCCAGGATCTCGCCAGGCTCGCAGCCCATGGCGGCGATGCTTGCCTCCAATACGCCCCCCTGCAGTCCGCGCCAGCCGGCATGGGCCGCCGCCACTACGGTGCCTGCCCGATCGCAGAACAGCACCGGCAGGCAGTCGGCAGTCATCACGATGCAGGCATGCCCCGCCTCATGCGCACAGGCGGCATCGGCATCCGGTACGCGCTCATAACGGTCGCTCACCGGATGGACGGCGATGCCATGTACCTGGTTGAGCCAGTTGAGAGTGCCGGGGATCCCCGCCACCTGCTGCAGTCGGGCGCGGTTGGCCTCGACCCTGGCCAGTGCATCGCCCACATGGGCCCCGAGGTTCAGACCAGCAAAGACCCCTTCGCTGATGCCGCCGTCCCGGGTGGTCGAGAGAGCCCTGACATTGCCCGGTGCGGGCCAGTCGGGTGCGATCCAGTTCATCTGTGGCTCCTTTCGTTCATATGAAAACGGGGCCCCTTGGCTGCAACCAGTCAAGGGGCCCCGCATCAGATCATGGAGGGCAGGTTACGGCAGGAATCGTCGCAAGGCCGCCTCCGGGATCAGTTCCAGACAAGATCGTCCGGATTGGCCAGGGTATCCGCCCGCAGCACTTCCATCAGCGCCACCATATCCTGCGGCGTGGGGGAGTGCCACTCCATCACTTCACCCGTGATGGGGTGCGCCAGCTTCAGCATGGTGGCGTGCAGCGCCTGACGGTGAAAACCGCGCAGGGCCTCGGTCAGTTCGGGAGTGGCGTTGCGCAGCAGACGCAGACGACCGCCGTAGGCGGGATCCCCCACCAGCGGATGCTTGATGTGGGCCATGTGGACACGGATCTGGTGGGTACGACCGGTCTCCAGCCGCAACCGCAGACGGGTGTGACCACGGAACTTCTCGTGCACCCGGTAGTGGGTGACGGACTCGCGCCCGTTGGGCACCACGGCCATGTGGGTACGCTGGGTCGGGTGACGACCGATGGGGGCATCGACGGTGCCGCCGGCGGTCATGTGACCGATGGCAATCGCCTCGTACTCACGGGTGATCTGGCGTGCCTGAAGGGCTTCCACCAGGTGGGTCTGGGCGGGAATGGTCTTGGCCACCACCATCAACCCCGTGGTGTCTTTGTCCAGACGGTGCACGATACCGGCGCGGGGGACCTCGGCGATGCCGGGGTAGCGGTGCAGCAGGGCATTGAGCACGGTGCCGTCCGGCGTACCGGCGCCCGGGTGAACCACCAGGCCGGCCGGCTTGTCGATCACCAGGATGTGTTCATCTTCATAGACGATGTTCAGCTCGATGTTCTGGGCATCCCAGCGGGTGTCGTCTGCCAGTTCCACATTCACATGTACCTGCTGCCCGGCCACCACTTTCTCGCGCGGGGTATTGGCAACCTGACCGTCCAGGGTCACTCTGTCCTGTAAAATCCACTCCTTGATGCGGGTCCGGGAGTAGTCGGGAAACAATTCGGCCAGGGCCTGGTCGAGTCGTTGCCCGAATTGGTGATCCTGAAATTCGCCTGTCAGTTCAATATGCTGGCTCATGTATGGTCTCTTGAGCGGGGGTATCAATTCGAAATAATCCGGGTATTCTAGCTTTTCTTTTAGCCAAGCATAACGGATACTTTGCCAATTTCGTGGAAATGGACCGGATGTTGTTGATGGGAAAGAAGTCTCACCTGCTGATGTCGCTCGCCTTGGTCGCTACTCTGATCACTGGCTGTTCCAGCACCAAACCCAAGGTTCCCGACGAACCGCCGGAAGTTCTGTACCAGAAAGCCCGCATCAAACTGGATACCGGCAACTACCTCAATGCCATCGAACTGCTGGAAGCGCTGGACTCTCGTTACCCGTTCGGTGCCTACTCCAACCAGGTTCAGCTCGATCTCATCTATGCCTACTACAAGCAGGATGATACCGCCCAGGCGATCGCCAACATCGACCGTTTTATCCGCCTGAACCCGGCGCACAAGAACATCGATTACGTCTTCTATATGCGCGGCCTGACCAACATGGCGGCGGATTACAACTTCTTCCAGGATTTCCTCGGCATCAATCGGGATGACAAGGACCCCTCCTACGCCCGTCAGGCCTTCCAGGACTTCAAGACCCTGCTGCAGAACTACCCCAACAGCAGCTATGCAGCCGATGCCCGTGCCCGCATGATCGGCCTGAAGAACCGTCTTGCCCGCTATGACCTGGGGGTAGCCGAGTACTACGTCAAGCGTGACGCCCTGATCGCCGCCGCCAACCGCGCCAAGCTGATCGTCGAGACCTATCCCGACACGGTGGAAACCGAGAAGGCGCTGGAGATCATGGTCAACGCCTATGACACCCTGAAGATGCCGACCCTGGCCCAGCATGCCCGCGAAGTGTTGGCCAAGAACTACCCGGACAACCGTCTCGGTCGCGGCTGAGTAGCGAACGGACAATGAAAAACCGGAGCCACTGGCTCCGGTTTTTTTATGGCCGACGGCGGCACTCCGGGGTCACTGGTGCTTACCCTGCTGCTTGGCCCGCATGATGTTGATGATCTCGATGTCGGTATCCAGCATCCCCTCCCTGGAGAGGCGACCCAGGTTGGCGATGGTCTGGTCCACATCGTCCGAGACGATCCCCTCGCTCTGGGGCACGCGCAGATTGTTGATGGCCATCAGCGAGGATTTCACCGCCGCCGAGGTGGAGGTGGAGACCTTCATGGAGCAGGCGCTGCCGGCGCCGTCGCAGATGATGCCGGAAACATCCCCAATCATGTTGTTGATGCAGTGGCTGATCTGCTCGAACTGGCCCCCCAGCAGCCAGGTGATGGCGGCCCCCGATCCCATGGCGGCGGTACTGGCGGCACACAGGGCAGAGAGCTTGTTCTGGTAGGCCTTGATGTAGATGGCCACCAGGTGGCTCATCACCAGGGCACGGGCCAGCTGCTCGTCATCGGCCTTGAGGAAGCGGGCGGCGGCGACCACCGGCATGGTGGCGGCAATGCCCTGGTTGCCGGAACCGGAGTTGGACATGGCGGGCAGCATGGCGCCATCCATCCGCGCATCGGAGGCGGCAGACGACAGGCGCATGGCCAGGGTCATCAGATCGTCGGAAAGCAGCTTGCGTTCCACCTGGTCGGTGAGGATCTTGCCGATGCGCAGGCCATAGCCCTGCAGCCCTTCGTCCGCCAGCGCCTGGTTCATGGTGGCCGCCTCGCGGATGAAGTCGATCTCGGCCAGCGGCACCTCCAGGGCGAAGGCCACGATCTCCTTCAGGGTCATGGCGGGCTTGCCGGCCTTGGCTGGCTGGATCTGCACCCCGGGGGCGCTGTCCTGCACCATCAGCACCTCGCCATCCTTCTCCATCAGCACGATGCGGGTGTGGTCGGTACAGATCACCACCCGGGTGCTGTGCCCCTCCACTTCGGCCAGCACCTCGGCGTAGAGCACGTCGGGCACATCCTTCACATCCACCTCTATGGTGGGCAGCAGCCCCTTGGCCGCCTCAACTTGATCCGGCGTGAGGCTCTTGAGCACCTCCAGCCCGGCATCCGGGTTGCCACCGGTGATGCCGACGGCGGCGGCCACCGGCAGGCCGATCATGCCGGTGCCGGGCACGCCGACCCCCATGCCGTTCTTGAACAGATTGCCGCTGACCCAGACGCGGGTGCGAGTCGGTACCTGTCCCAGCAGCTTGCGGCAGTTGGCCGCCGCCAGGGCGACCGACATGGGCTCGGTGCAGCCGAGGGCCGGCACCACTTCACGCTTGAGCAGGGTAATAAAGTCGGTCCATTGTGCGTTCATTGCGATGTGTCTCATGTTCATGACGCCCGCTTGCGGGCTCGTCATTGTTGTTCGGCCAGTTCCGCCTTGTGATTGCGGATATGCAGGTAAACGGTATGGCGGGAGATGCCGAGCAGCTCGGCCACCAGTTGGGCGGCATCCTTGATCTCGAAGATGCCCATGTCGTAAAGCCGGTGCACGATCGCCTTGTTGCGCACGCTGCTGCCCAGCCCGGGATCCCTGTCCACCTTGGCGATCACCTGCGCCACCAGATCATCCACCGAGCTGGCGAAGGTCTCGGTGCCGTGGGCAGGGGGCACTGCGGGCGGGGCAAAGGTGTCGAGCAGGCTGCCAAGGGGCGTGTCCAGGCTGAAATTCACGCACAGCATGCCGATGGGTTTGCCCTCGCGGTTGCTGATGGTGATGGACGAAGACTTCAGCAGGGTGCCCTCCCGGGAGCGGGAGAAATAGCTGCTCCACTGGCTGCCGGCGGCACTGTGCAACTTGTCGAGCGCAAAATCGGTGACCGGCGCGCCCTCCTGGCGGCCGGTGATGTGGCCGTTGGCAATCTTGATGACGGAGGCGTGCAGACTGTCAAAGGCGTGCAGCACCACCTCGCAGCCCGGGCCAAACAGGGCGGACAGCGCCGCCACCGCAGGCTCGAAGCTGGCGATCAGATGGCGCTCTTCATCGGTCAGTGTGCTGGCGTCGCGCAAGGGAGCTACCTCGGTCATGGGGTCATCCGGTCAACGTTGGGTAAGGATATTCAAAGCGGACTCAAATAAAATTGAGCAAATCCGCTTTTTGCGCGGGCATTATGCCCGACTGGTGAGACAACACCACAAAATGTGAGCAAAATCACGACTGAAATGAAAAAAAGGCCCCATGAGAGGCCTTCAAGGTAGTTTTTTGGTGCTTTTGCTCAACTTTAATTGAGCCAGGGCTCGTCAGTCAGTCCGGACAGGCAGGCACCGCCGCCTGTCTGTTCCCTGCCACGGTCACCCACTCTGGTCATAAAAAAAGGGGGCCGAAGCCCCCTTTTTGTCTCATCCGGTCAACGCTTACAGCGCCTTCAGGATGGCCTCGACGCTGGCCTTGGCATCGCCAAACAGCATCTGGGTGTTCTCCTTGAAGAACAGCGGGTTCTGGACACCGGCGTAGCCAGTGTTCATGGAGCGCTTGAAGCCGATGACGTTCTGCGCCTTCCACACTTCCAGCACCGGCATGCCGGCGATGGGGCTGCCCGGATCTTCCATGGCGGCCGGGTTGACGGTGTCGTTGGCACCGATCACCAGCACCACGTCGGTGTCGGCGAAGTCATCATTGATCTCGTCCATTTCCAGCACGATGTCATAGGGGACTTTCGCTTCCGCCAGCAGCACGTTCATGTGACCAGGCAGACGACCGGCCACCGGGTGGATGCCGAAGCGCACCTTGACGCCGCGATCACGCAGCTTCTGGGTGATCTCGGCCACCGGGTACTGGGCCTGCGCCACCGCCATGCCGTAGCCCGGGGTGATGATGACGGAGCTGGCGTTCTTCAGCATGTCGGCCACGTCTTCGGCGTTGGTCTCGCGGTATTCGCCCAGCTCCTGCTCGGCGGTGGAGGCCACGCCGTCGGAGCCAAAGCCTCCTGCGATCACGGAGATGAAGGAGCGGTTCATCGCCTTGCACATGATGTAGGAGAGGATGGCACCGGAGGAACCCACCAGGGCACCGGTGACGATCAGCAGGTCATTGGAAAGCATGAAGCCCGCCGCCGCCGCCGCCCAACCGGAGTAGGAGTTCAGCATGGAGACCACCACCGGCATGTCCGCGCCACCGATGGAGGCGACCAGGTGCCAGCCGAAGGCGAAGGCGATCAGGGTCATCACCAGCAGGGCGAAGGTGGAGCCACCGGCGTTGACGAAGTGGATCATCAGCGCGATGGAGACCACCACGGCCAGCAGGTTCAGCTTGTGGCGGTGTGGCAGCATCAGCGGCTTGGAAGAGATGAGGCCACGCAGCTTGCCGAACGCCACCACGGAACCGGTGAAGGTCACTGCACCGATGAAGACGCCCAGGAACACTTCCACCAGGTGGATGTTCAGCATGGCGCCGGAGAGGTGCTCGACCTGGGCGACGCTTGCCGCCTGCTCGAACGCCGCCCGGGCGGCTGCCAGGGTCGCATCCAGGTTGGAACCGACGGAGACCACCACTTCAGCGGGGGCGGAGGGGTGCAGATCGATGAAGCTGTTGAAGCCCACCAGCACCGCTGCCATGCCCACGAAGCTGTGCAGCACGGCCACCAGCTCGGGCATCTCGGTCATCTCGACCTTGAGGGCCAGACGCACGCCGATGGCGCCACCGATGGCCATGGCCAGGATGATCCAGTGGACGCCACTGGTTTCCGGGTTGAAGACGGTGGCGAGCAGGGCGATGGCCATCCCCGCGATACCGAACAGGTTGCCATGCTTGGCCGTTTCTTGCTTCGACAGTCCCGCGAGACTGAGGATGAAGAGCACGGCGGCAACGATATAGGATGCTGTTACCAGTCCTTGAGACACGTTAAACCCCCTTAATCCTTACGGAACATCTTCAGCATGCGCTGAGTGACGGTGAAGCCACCGAAGATGTTGATACTGGCAATCAGCACGGCGACAAAGGCCAGCACGGTGACCAGGGTCGACCCTTGTCCAATCTGCAACAGCGCACCGACCACGATGATGCCGGAGATGGCATTGGTGACCGACATCAGCGGCGTGTGCAGGGCGTGAGAGACGTTCCACACCACGTAGTAACCGACCACGCAGGCCAGGATGAAGACGGTGAAGTGGGAGAGGAAGGCGGCAGGCGCCACAGCGGCCACCCAACCGAAGGCGGCGATGCCGAGGGCACCGAACACGAACTTCTTGTTGGAGGGCTTGGCCTCTTCCTTCTTGGCGGCCGGTTTGGCGGCAGCCGGTTTCTGCGGGGCGGCAGAGACGGAGATAGCGGGGGGCGGGAAGGTCACTTCACCGGCCTGGACCACCGTCATGTTGCGCTGCACCACGTCTTCGAAGTCGATGGCGACGTTGCCGTCCTTCTCCTTGCACATCAGCTTCATCAGGTTCACCAGGTTGGTGCCGTAGAGCTGGGAGGATTGGGCAGGCAGGCGGCCCGGCAGATCGGTGTAACCGATCACCTTGACGCCGTTGTCGGTGACATGCAGTTCACCCGGTACCGTGTATTCGCAGTTGCCGCCGGCCTGGGCCGCCATGTCCACGATGACGGAGCCCGGCTTCATGCTGTCCACCATTTCCTTGGTGATGAGCTTGGGTGCCGGCTTGCCCGGGATCAGGGCGGTAGTGATGATGATGTCCACTTCCTTGGCCTGCTGGGCGAACAGCTCCATCTCGGCCTTGATGAACTCTTCGCTCATCACCTTGGCGTAACCGTCGCTGGAAGCGCCATCTTCGCCGCCGAAGTCCAGCTTGAGGAATTCCCCACCCATGGACTCGATCTGCTCGGCCACTTCCAGACGGGTATCGAAGGCACGCACGATGGCACCGAGGGAACCGGCGGTCCCGATGGCGGCCAGACCGGCCACACCGGCACCGATGACCAGCACCTTGGCGGGCGGTACTTTACCGGCGGCGGTGATCTGGCCGGTGAAGAAGCGACCGAACTGGTGCGCGGCTTCCACGACGGCGCGATAGCCACCGATGTTGGCCATGGAAGAGAGGGCGTCGAGGGACTGGGCACGGGAGATCCGCGGCACCATGTCCATCGCCATCACATTGATGTTGCGCTCGGAAAGCTTCTTGACCAGCTCGGGGTTCTGGGCGGGCCAGATGAAGCTCACCAGGGTGGCACCATCCTTAATTTGTGCGATTTCGGCCTCGGTCGGCGCGTTGACCTTGAAGACAAGGTCGGCTTGCCAGACGTTCGGTACCACGCTGGCACCGGCAGCCTCGAAGGCGGCATCATCGAAGCTGGCTCGCAGGCCGGCACCGGCCTCGATGGCAACCTCGAAGCCGAGCTTTTTCAGCTGCTCGACAGTGGCCGGGGTCGCTGCGACCCGGGTCTCACCGGCGAGACTCTCTCTCGGTATTCCAATCTGCATGACTATTCCCTGATGGTTAATAAACAATCATCGCCAAGTCTCTCATGTCTGAGGGGACAAGGCATGATCAAAGTGCAGGTCACGGGCCCTTTGTTATGAAAATCAGCAGGCTTCACCTCGACCTCCTGTCACGGTCAGGCCCCCGCTTTTCAGGCGCGAGGGTGATTAGTATCAAATTTTGGAGTTTTATTACAACCACGGCCCCGGGCGGGCGGGTACAGAATTCAGCCCATCCCGGACCGTGATTAAAAAAAACAAACCAAATTAGGGGCTTATACCAGCAAAAAGCGCTAAAAAAAGTGATCCAACCAGTCAAAAAAAATGTTTAACCCGGCCTCTACCTTAGCGTTTTTTGTTCTTACGAAATCTGCCGTTGGCTCATCTGATGAGATGAAAAGGGAAAAAGTAACCATTTTGCAACGATCAGGGGGCCGCGTCCCCGCCTGCTGGCGGGTTCGGGCCCCCTGGTGCAACCGGGCCTGCGGCCCGCTTCAGGCGCGCTCTGCTTACCAGGCCGCCTCATAAATATGCCGGCTCTGGGCCAGGTCGATGTCGCCGTGCTCACCCAGGGCGGTCATGCCGTGCTCTTCGAGCTTGGCCAGCAGGGCGTCGATCCGGGCGTCGGCCACGTAATCCCGCAGCCGGGTCTTGATCCCCATCCGCTCGAAGAAGTCGCGGGTGGCGGCGATGGCCCCGTCGATACGCGCCTCGTCACTGCCGCTGCGCAGATCCCAGACCCGCTCGGCGTATTGCAGCAGTTTGGCGCGCTTCTGCTCGCGCTTGGCCTGCAGCAGGGCGGGCAGCACCACCGCCAGGGTCTGGGCGTGGTCCAGACCGTGCAGGGCGGTGATCTCGTGGCCCAGCATGTGGGTGGCCCAGTCCTGGGGCACGCCGGCTCCGATCAGGCCGTTCAGTGCCAGGGTGGCGCTCCACATGATGTTGGCACGCACGTCGTAGTTTTCCGGCTCCACCAGCGCCTTGGGCCCCTCTTCCGCCAGGGTCAGCAGCAGCCCTTCTGCGAAGCGATCCTGCACCTTGGCATCCACCGGGTAGGTGAGGTACTGCTCCAGGGTGTGGATGAAGGCATCCACCACCCCATTGGCCACCTGACGGGCGGGCAGGGTGTAGGTGAGCACGGGGTCGAGCACGGCGAAGCGCGGCATCACGAAGGGCGAGAAGAAGTGCTGCTTGTCCCCAGTGCTCTTGCGGGTGATGACGGCGCCCATGTTCATCTCGGAACCGGTGGCTGGCAGGGTCAGCACGCTGCCCAGGGGAATGGCGGAGGCCACCTCGCCCCCGACGGTCTCGAGGATGTGCCAGGGATCCCTGGCCGGATCGTATTGAGCGGCCGCGGCGATGAACTTGGAGCCGTCCAGCACGGAGCCGCCACCCACCGCGAGCAGGAAGTCGACCTTCTCGGCGCGGGCCAACTCGACCGCTCCCATCAGGGTCTCGTAGGTGGGGTTGGGCTCGATGCCACCAAATTCAAACAGGGTCAGGCCGGCCAGCTCGCTGCGGATCTGGTCCAGCAGGCCGCTGCGCACCACGCTGCCACCGCCGTAGGTGACGAGGATGCGGGCATCGCTGGGGATCTGGCCGCGCAGCTGGGCCACCTGGCCCTTGCCGAACAGCACCTTGGTGGGGGTGTGCAGGATAAAGTTGTTCATGGGATCTCCCGGGGTGGTCGTAGTCGGTAAGGTATGGGTTGCATTTTTCTCTTATAACCCCCTACCATCAAGGGAGCTTTCTGCCGATTTCTTGCCTATTTCTACTGAGCCTGGATAAATGAGTACAAATCAGCCCATCGCGGCGACCCATCAGTCCGCCCTCGCCAGCCGACTCGCCGCCCTGGCTCCCCACCCGGGGATCACCGCCGCCCCCGTGCCCGGCGTGCACCTCATCTACACCACGGAGCATCATGACCGCATCCCGGTGCTCTACCGCCCGCGCATGATCATCATCCTGCAGGGGCACAAGGTCGGCTATCTCTCGGACTTCACCTTCCGCTACGACCCCGAGCACTACCTGATGATGACCCTGCCGCTGCCCTGCGAGTGCGAGTGCTTCGCCTCCCCCGAATCCCCTCTGGTGGGGCTCTCGGTGGAGATCGACGTGGCGGCGCTGCAGGCCCTGCTGCTGGAGATGGGGGACGCGGCCCCCGCCCCGGCGGAACCGGGTCGCGGCGTCGTCTCCGTGCCCCTCTCCGAGACCATGCTCTGCGCGGTGGAGCGCCTCATCGACGTGATGGACAAGCCGCTCCACGCCCGGGTGCTGGGGCCCCAGATCGTGCGCGAGATCCTGTTCCACGCCCTGCACGAAGGGGGGGCCCCCGCCCTGCTGGCCATGGCCAGCCGTCACAGCCAGGTGAGCCAGATAGCCCGGGTGCTGCGTATCATGGAGCAGCGCTTTACCGAGAACCTGACGGTGGAGGAGCTGGCCCGGGAGGCAAACATGAGCGTCTCGGCCTTCCACCACCACTTCAAGGCGGCCACCGCCACCTCGCCCCTGCAGTACATCAAGACCCTGCGCCTGCACCGGGCGCGGCTGATGATGCTGCACGACGGCCTCAAGGCCGGGGTGGCGGCGGACAAGGTAGGCTACGAGAGCGGCTCCCAGTTCAGCCGCGAATACAAACGCTTCTTTGGCAACACCCCGAGCGAACACGCGGCACGCTTCCGCTCGGGACAACTGCGTATCGTGGAGGGATGACATGCGCACACTGATCCTGCTCGTTCTGACCCTGCTGGCCACCGCCTGCACCGGCATTCCACCGGGACACCAGGTGGTCAAGCCCTTCCAGCTCGACCGCTACCTGGGCACCTGGTACGAGGTGGCCCGCCTCGATCACGGTTTCGAGCGCGGCCTGAACCGGGTCACCGCCACCTACAGCCTGCGGGATGACGGCGGTGTCAGGGTGATCAACCGGGGGCAGGACGAACAGGGGGAGTGGCGCGAGGCCGAGGGGCGCGCCTACTTCGTGGGCGACAGCGACGAGGGGCGCCTCAAGGTGAGCTTCTTCGGCCCCTTCTACGGCAGCTACAACGTGCTGGCGACGGACTATGACCTCTCCCTGGTGAGCAGCTACAACCTCCAGTACCTCTGGATCCTCTCCCGCACGCCCCATCCCCCCAAAGAGAAGGTAGAGGCCCTGGTCGAGCGGGCCCGGGGGCTCGGCTTTGCCACCGACCGGCTGATCTGGGTCAACCAGGATCCGGCGGGGAACGCCCCATGAGGATCTTCCAGGCCACCCCCGGGGACATTCCCCGGGTCACCCCCCTGTTCGTGGAATACCGGGCGTTCTACCGGCTGCCTGCCCGGCCCGAGGCCGCCGAAGCCTTCCTGCTGGAGCGCTGCACCGCCGGGGAGTCGGTGCTCTTCGTGGCCCAGAGCGAGGAGGGAGAGGTGCTGGGATTTGCCCACCTCTATCCCCTGTTCTGCTCCCTCGCCCTGAAGCCCGTCTGGCTGCTGTACGATCTGTTCGTGGCGCCGGCGGCCCGCCAGCAGGGGGTGGCCCAGGCGCTGCTGGCGCGGGCCGATCGCCACGGCCAGGAGACGGGCGCCGCCTTCCTGATGCTGAGCACCGCCACCGACAACCGGCAGGCTCAGGCCCTCTACGAAGGGCACGGCTACCAGCGGGACAACGAGTTCTACAGTTACATCAAGCCCCTCTGAGCCTCTGCCTGCGCCCGTTGCAGGGCCAGGACCCGGCATTATTCAGCGGGTGCATGACGAATTAATATCCATACACAGGATGAATAAAGGCGACCCCGGGTCGCCTTTGTCACATCCGGGTCGCAGCCTAGAGCCGGAAGCGCCCGATCTCCTGCTCCAGCCGCTCGGTGAGAGACTTGAGCTGGGCCGCCTGGGCGGCCTCTTCGCCGGCCTGGGCCGCCAGCGCCTGGGAGACATGGCGGATATTCTCGGTGTTGCGGCTGATCTCGCCGGTCACCGAGGTCTGCTCCTCGGCCGCCGCCGCGATCTGGGTCGCCATGTCGCTGATGGCGCCGATGGCCTCGTTGATCCTGCCCAGGCTGAGATTCGCCGCTTCGGCGTCCTCCACGCTGGTGCCCGCCAGCTGGCGGCTGGTCTCCATGCCGCCCACCGCCTTGCGGGTGGTCTGCTGCAGCGCCTCGATCATCTGCTGGATCTCGGCGGTGGAGTCGTGGGTGCGGCGCGACAGCACCCGCACCTCGTCCGCCACCACGGCAAAGCCGCGTCCCTGCTCCCCGGCCCGGGCCGCCTCGATGGCGGCGTTCAGGGCCAGCAGGTTGGTCTGCTCGGCGATGCCGCTGATGGTGGCCAGAATGCCGCTGATCTGCTGGGCGTGGCCATCCAGCTCGTGGATGGTCTGGCTGGCGTCGGAGACCTCCCCCGCCAGCCCCGTGATGCTGCGCTGGCTCTGGCCGACCTGGGACTGGCCGGCCACCGCGAGGCGCACCGCATCGCCGGCGGTGTTGGCGGCAAACTCGGCGTTGCCGGCGATCTCCTGGGTGGCGGAAGCCATCTCGGTCACCGCGGTCGCCACCATGACGATCTCGTCCTGCTGCTGGCGCACCCGCTGGCTGCGGGCCTCGGCCCCCGCCGCCTGGGTGCGGGACTGGGCCGCCAGCTCGACGGTGACGTCCCGCAACCGGCTGACGATGCCGTGCAGTCGCGCCACGAACTGGTTGAAGTTCTGGGCCAGCTGCCCCACCTCATCCTGGCTGCGGGTGGCGATCTGCACCGTGAGATCCCCCTCCCCGTGGGCGATGTCGGCAAGCGCCCTGGAGACCCGTCCCAGATCCGCGAACAGGTAGTTGAACATGGCGATGAGCAGGGCACCGAACACCAGCAGCAGTACCAGGGTCAGCCCCACCAGTTGCCACAGCAGGGAGGCGAGCGGCGCCTCCAGCACCTCCTTGTACATCACCATGGCGAGCAGCCAGTCGGTGCCGGGCACTCCCTGCACCGAGAGCAGCACCTCGCGCCCGTTCAGGTTGGCGCCGTGCAGCTCGCCGTCGCGGCTCCACGCATCCAGCGCCGCCCCGGTGAGGCCGGGATCCAGCTCCGCCACCTGCTTGAGCGCCAGCTCCTTGTTCGGGTGGCCGACGATGAGGCCGGTGCGGTCGAGCAGCATGGCGTAGCCCTCTCCCTGCACCTTCATGGCCAGCACCTCGTCGATGAGGGCGTCGAGGGAGAGATCCGCCCCGGCCACCCCGATCACCCGGCCCTGGTGGCTCACCGGCTCGGCCAGGGTCACCACCATCTGCTGCATGGTCACGCTGACATAGGGCGGCGTGACGATGAGCTTGCCCGCCTTGTCGGCGTTCTGGTACCAGGGGCGGGCCCTGGGGTCATAGTTGGCGGTGTTGAGGGCGGGATCGTGGCGGGTCATCTCCCCCTGCGCCGAACCAAAATAGGTGAGGCCGAAACCGCCGGAGGTGCGGGTCTGCAACAGGTGGGGCACCAGGGCCGTGTCGGGGTCGCGCGCAATGACAGCGGCCAGGGCGTCGACCGCGTGCTTGCGATCCTCAAGCCAGTTGCCGATGGCCACCGAGTGGGCGTGGCCGTAGTTGACCGCCTCGCTCTGGATGGCGTCAAGGGTGCGGGATTTGAGGGTGTGGAAGGCGACAATACCGAGCAGGGCTGCCATCAGCAGCACTACCCCCAGGCTGGCCGCGAGCAGCTTGCCGCGCAACGAGAGAGTCATGACAACGAATCCTTGTGGTAGCCGGGGGCCGGGAATACCCCCATCTTGGTAGTTCTATCGGCACAATGATGAACGGTATTTAGTGAATCCTGATATTTTTTCATCTATCAACAACAGAACGCACTACCAGCAACAGACTGTTCACTATTCCATGCTGACACCCGCAGGCACCACAAGGCCGCCCGAAGGCGGCCTGTCACTTACCCCTGATAGGCACCGGCGGAGTAGGTCAGCTCATAGCTGTGGCTGTAGATCTCGATGATGTTGCCGAAGGGATCTTCCATGTAGACCATGCGGTAGGGCTTCTCGCCCGGATAGTACTCGCGCACCGGCATCCGCTGCTTGCCACCCGCTGCGACGATGCGCGCCGCCAGCCCCTCGACATCCGGATCCTGCACGCTGAAGTGGAACACCCCGGTCTTCCAGAATTCGAAGTTGTTTTCGCGCTGCTCGCTGTTGGGGAACTCGAACAGCTCGATGCCGATCTTGTCGCCGGTGGAGAGATGAGCGATGCGGAAAGAGCCCCAGCCCGGGCCAAATACGTCGTTGCACATCACGCCGATGGCGGAGTCATCCTCGGTGATGGTGGTCGCCGGCATGATGAGATACCAGCCCATCACCTTGGTATAGAACTCGACTGCCTTGTCGAGGTCAGTCACCGTGATGCCGATGTGGGAGAAGTTGCGCGGGTAAGTCATAAGTCACCTTGAAATTGTGTGTGGGAAACAGGTGACATGATAGGAAGAGACGCCATAATGAAAAATAAGGTCAAACTAATGGAATACATAAATTAAATTTATGGTTAATCCACTCTGGCTCCACACCCTGGTGGTGGTGCATGAAACCGGCAGTTTTACCCGTGCCGCCGATCGGCTGGATCTCACTCAGGCCGCCGTCAGTCAGCATATCTTGCGCCTCGAGGCCGAATTCGGCCCCCTGCTGCTACGCAAGCCCCGTCAGCTGGAGCTCACCCCGCGCGGGCTGGTGCTGCTCGACTTCGCCCGCCAGCAGGCGCAGGCCGCCGAACAGCTGCGAGCCCGTCTCTCTGATGACGACCCTCACCGCGGCGCCATCACCCTCACCACCCCCGGCAGCATTGGCCTGCTGCTCTATCCCCTGCTGCTCGACCAGCAACAGGAGCACCCCGGACTCACCATCCAGCACCGCTTTGCCCCCACCCCCGACATAGTGCAGGCGATACTGGCGGGGCGCAGCGATCTGGGACTGGTGGATCAACCGCCAGAGCACCCCAGCATCGCCGCCGAGCCCTTCGCCCGCGAACCCCTCTGTCTGGTAGTACCCAACGACGGCGAGGAGCCGAGCTGGCAGCACCTCTGTCAGCTCGGCTTTATTGACCACCCGGATGGCCGCAGCATGGCTCAGCGCCTGCTGGGACGACGCTATCCCGGCCAGCGCTTCGGCGAGATCCCGCTGCGCGGCTTTACCAACCAGATCGGCCTGATCCTGGAGCCAGTCGCCCGCGGCCTCGGCTTTACCGTGCTGCCCCGCTTCGCCGTCACCGCCTTTGCCCAACAGGAGCAGATCCGGGTGATCCAGAGCAGCATTGAGGTGATCGACACCCTCTGGCTGATCTACCGCGCCGAATGGCCGCTCCCCGCCCGCCACCAGCGGCTGGTGGAAACCCTCAAGACGCAGGTCGGCGCCATCTGATGGACAAACAACAAGGCCGCCTCAAGGGCGGCCTTTTACTGTCCGGCGGCTGGGTTATTTGACCCGCGCCAGCGCCGTGTTGATCCTCAGGTTGGTCGCCTCCAGCCCCGGCTGCTGGCCGTAGAAGTCGAACGCCAGCTCGACCCCGGGGCGAAACAGCAGGCAGTGAGTGGAGCCGCCGAAGTGGAACATGCCGAGCTGCTCCCCCTTCGCGATCCGCTGCCCCGGCTGCACCGTCACCTCGCAGCTCGACACCTCCGCCATGCCCACCGGCACCACGCACATCAGGCCGATCCTGGGGTTGTCCGCCTCGATGAAGATGAGTGCCCGGGTCGCCACCGCGGTGAGGAAGGGCTGGGACTGGTTCGGGGCGCTGGGGTCGGGCCCCGCCGGGCTGTCGAAACCCTGGTGGCGGTTGGCCAGGTAGTAGCTGCCGTTGACCACCTTGACCGAGCGCACCGTGCCGCTCACCGGGCTGTGCCAGCGGTGATAGCTGAGGGCGCTGAGGAAGGCCTGATAGAGGGTGCCCCCCTCGAACGCGGCGGCGCGCGGGTCGAAGTCCAGCAGGTTGTCCAGAGAATAGGGCTGCCCCTTGAGCCAGAAGGCGTCCTGCCGCCTTACCCCGGTCACCACCTGCAGCGGGGCCGACTCGCAGGCGTTGGCGATCACGCTGTCATCGTCCGGGGCCGTCACCGGCCGCACGCCGGGGCAGAAGCGGCGGGTGAAGAAGTCGTCCCAGCTGGCGAAGCCCTCGTATTCCTCTCCCGGCGCGGTGTGGAAGATCCCCTCGAAGCGCTCTGGGGTGGGGTTGTCGCCGGCCCCGAGCGCCCCCTGCGCCACCTTGACCATCTCCCGTTTCGCCACCTCCCCGAGCCAGGGGACGATCAGGGTCTGGCGATCCAGGGGGCTCACCGACTCCGTCAGCACATAACGGGACGCGGGACTTTGCAGGAAGTCGGCCCAGTAACCGAGGATCTTGCGCAGTTGCTGGTTCACCAGCTCGTTGGCGAAGAAGTCGTACCCGGCTGCCGTCGCCATGGGCCAGTTGAGCAGGGCATTGATGGGGAATCCGATCAGCCCGGCGGGCTCCTGGGTCTGCACATCCTGATAGGCTTCCGGGGCCGTGGTCATGATGCCGTTGAGCAGCTGCAGGAACTCATCGAAGCTGCGCACCTGGACCTGACCGAGCGGCGTGCTGTGCTCGTGCTGCCACGCCTCGTCAAACATCCCCTGTGCCTGCTGATGCAGGAGAGGATCCTGCTCCACCAGCGCCTTCAATCCGGCGATCGGGGCCACCAGCGGGCGAGGCTGGCGGGTGACCGCCTGACGCAGCCGCTGTACCCAGCGCGCCACATGGGCCTGATCCCGGGGGACCCAGCCACCGGCATGGGCATGGGGGGGACGCGTATCCACTGCCTTGTTCATCGCTCTCTCCTTGTTGAAGCGCCTTGGGCCCGCCGGATGCGATGCGCCTGAGGGCGCCATCTGGCAGGAAGCAAGGTGTAGCACAGGGGAAAAGCGGCCTCCATTGGCAGAAATGGCAGCGGCGAAGCGGGGAAAAAGAGGCTAACGGAGGCGGTGGCAAACGCCGGAAATGCGAAAGGCCAGCTCAATGAGCTGGCCTTTCTGAAAAATGGCAGGGGCGGCAGGACTCGAACCCGCAACCATCGGTTTTGGAGACCGCTGTTCTACCAATTGGAACTACGCCCCTGCAACAAACGAGGCGTAGTATACAAAGCGGAGGTCAAAGGTAAAGGCTTTTTTTCTCACTTTCGATGCGATCGAACAAATGACGAGCAGATCCCCGTAATTCCAACAAGGAGCGGGGGTAAGCTGCTGTATTTGCAGCCCCGACGGGGTAGGAATGGGACACAAATGGGGGTAGGGTGAAACCAGGCTCAGGGAGGCTGCCCATGCTCAATTACCGACTGCTGCAACAGCTTGCGCCCCTCAACTTCCGGGATGAGCGCAAGACGGAGACCCTGGCCGACTATCTGGACAGAGTCTCTCCCCTGGTGCCCTCCATTCCCTCCAATGTGCTCGCCCAGTGGATTTACCGTCATTGGCGCGGTTTTGAATCCAACTGGAGCTTTATCGATCTCGCCAGCCACCAGTTCGAGTGCGAGCACTGGCCCACCGCGCAGATTATCGAGCAGATAGACTCCCGCCACATGGAGGTGATCGATCGCTGGGGCGAGATGCTGCGCAGCAACCGCTACGTGCGCCGCTCCTGGCTCGGCGATGACATGCTGCACCGGGGCACCTGGTCCGAGCCTGTCATCGTCCTCGCCACCGCCCCGGGAACCTGCTACCCGGACGGTCACCCCCTGCCCCATCCCTACTGCCTGCTGGAGGGGCACCACAGGCTCGGCTACCTGCGCAGCATGGCCGCCGATGGCGCCCCCTTGCAGGCGCAGCACGCACTCTGGATTTGTCGACCCGTTCGCGACACTTAAACGTTTTTCTGGCCAAATCCTGCCTCTGAAATAAATTTTTGACAATTCAAAAACCAGCCCTATAATCGGTGCGGTTTTGAAAAAGGTCGGGACAGGACAATGCCGTTTTTGATGAAAAAAGCAGCCTTGCAGACGGGTGGAGCGCACCAGAGCGGCCCCGTTGTTTCCGGTTCCCGTCCCACAGATCCCCCGTTTTTTTTGAAAAGAGCCCCTGTTTCAGGGGCTTTTTTTTGTGCCGGAAAAACCTTCATTGATGCCAAAGGGAATGCAGACGATGACCAATCCACTCTATAACAAACACGTCATCTCCATCTCGGATCTGACCCGGTCCGACATGGAACTGGTGGTCGCCACCGCACAGCGGTTGAAGGCCGAACCCGACAGCCGCCTGCTGAAAGACAAGCTGGTCGCCAGTTGCTTCTTCGAAGCCTCCACCCGCACCCGTCTCTCCTTCGAGACCGCGGTCCAGCGCCTGGGCGGCAACATCATCGGCTTCGCCGACGGCGGCAACACCAGCGCCAAGAAGGGCGAGACTCTGGCCGACTCCATCAAGATCATCAGCTCCTACACCGATGCGGTGGTGATGCGCCACCCGAAGGAAGGGGCAGCCCGTCTGGCCTCCGAGTTCTCCCGGGTGCCGGTCATCAACGGCGGTGACGGCTCCAACCAGCATCCCACCCAGACCCTGCTCGACCTCTTCTCCATCCACGAGACCCAAGGCAAGCTGGACGGCCTCAACGTCGCCTTCGTCGGTGACCTGAAGTACGGCCGCACCGTCCACTCCCTGGCCCAGGCCCTGAGCCTGTTCAACTGCCGCTTCTTCTTCATCTCCCCGGAGGCGCTGGCCATGCCGGACTACCTCTGCGAGGAGCTGGAAGAGAAGGGCATCCGCTTCAGCGTGCACGAGACCATGGAAGAGGTGATGCCGGAGCTCGACATCCTCTACATGACCCGCGTCCAGAAGGAGCGCTTCGACGAGACCGAGTACAAGCACATGGCCGCCAAGTTCGTGCTGGAGCTGGCGACCCTGGAAGGGGCCAAGCCCACCATGAAGATCCTCCATCCCCTGCCCCGGGTTGACGAGATCGAGGTCGCCGTCGACAAGACCCCCCACGCCTACTACTTCCAGCAGGCGGAGAACGGGGTCTATGCCCGCCAGGCACTGCTGGCACTGGTACTGAACGAAACCGTCTAAGGGAAAGGGGAACATCATGTCCGAGAAGAACCAACTGCAAGTCGAAGCCATCCGTCACGGCTCCGTCATCGACCACGTCCCCGCCGGCCAGGGCATCAAGATCCTCAAGCTGTTCCAGCTGATCGAGACCCAGGAGCGGATCACCGTCGGCTTCAACCTCAAATCCGGCGCCCTCGGCAAAAAGGATCTCATCAAGATCGAGAACACCCGTCTGACCGAGCAGCAGGCCAACCAGCTGGCGCTGTTCGCCCCGAAAGCGACCGTCAACATCATCGAAGACTTCGTGGTGGTGAAGAAGCACCAGCTGGCGCTGCCGGAGTTCATCGAAGGGGTCTTCCACTGCCCCAACTCCAACTGCATCTCCCACAACGAACCGGTGGAGAGCTACTTCCGGGTGCGCGAGGTGAAAGGGGCGGTGCGGATGAAGTGCAAATACTGCGAGAAGTCCTTCACCCAGGACATCGTCAGCGAACGCTACTGATTTCCTGCCGACAAAGGATATCCATGTGGGCCCCATCGGGCCCATTTTTGAACCCTGTCACATCACTTATTCCCCCTTTGGTTATAATTTGCCATCCCGTAATGGATATACCTCGCTCATCCCCTGCTTGAGTGCTCCTCATTAGTGTTTTTCGCTATGAAAAGCCGGAACGACAGACTGGGCGAGACCGCCATCGCTCATCGCCAAAGGAAGTCGCCATGGTCAACACCCTCAGCCGCCCAGCAGAACCAGAGTCCGACCTGGCCCAGCTCGACGCCTGCCGCCAGATCATCGGCCAGCACTGCTACAGCACCCAGGAGGAGATCCGCCGCGAGCTCTCCGCCCGCGGTTTTGCCGACATCAGCCAGTCCACTATCTCCCGCCTGCTGCGCCGTCTCGGGGTCGCCAAGGCCCAGAACGCCAACGGCAAGAAGGTCTACACCCTGGTGGACGAGCAGCTGGAGCCCGCCGGCAGCACCCGCTCCATCCACGACATGGTGCGCGCCGTGGTCCACAACCAGCAGATGGTGCTGGTGCATACCACCCCGGGGGCCGCTACCGTGGTGGCTCGCCTGCTGGATCGCAACGCCAATCCCGAGATCCTGGGGGCCGTGGCCGGCAACGACGTGGTACTGATCGCCCCGCGCCACATCAGCCGCACCCGCCAGGCTCACGCCGCCGTGGTGCGCACCCTGGAAAACGCCCGCTGACCCCTGCTGGATGCCAGAAGGCGACCCGGGGTCGCCTTTTTGTTGCCCGCGCGGCAAGGAGCCAGGCCACGGGAGAGCCCGGCCGTCCTGCCTTGCCAGCCATAAAAAACGGGAGCCCCAGGCTCCCGTTGTTGTCCCTATGTCTGTCGGCATTCATGCCAGCACGGCGCCCAGGCTCAGGCAGAGCACGATCAGCACGGTCAGCATGCCGAGCAGCGGGGCCACCCACTTCAGCCAGCGCACATAGGGCACCTTGGCAATGGCCAGCCCCCCCATGACCACGGCGGAGGTCGGGGTCACCAGGTTCACCAGGCCGGAGGCGGACTGATAGGCGGTGACCACCAGCTCGCGGCCCACGTTGGCGAAGTCGGCGAGCGGCGCCATGATCGGCATGGTCAGCACCGCCAGACCGGAGGAAGAGGGCACCAGGAAGGAGAGCACCACTTCCAGCACGAACATCACGTTGATGAAGACGATGGTGGAGAGGCCGGTCACTATCCCCTCTGCACTGTGCAAAATGGTGTGGGTGATCATGCCGTTGTCCATCACCACCACGATACCGCGGGCGATACCGATGATGAGGGCCACGCCGAGCAGATCGCGGGCACCGTCGATGAAGTTGGAGGTCAGCTCCTCCTCGCTCATGCGGGAGATGACGCCGACGATGATGGCGGCAGCCAGGAACACGCCGGAGATCTGCGCCATCCACCAGCCCAGCACGGCCACCCCGTAGATCATCACGGCGAAGGCGGCGACGAAGATGCCCAGCACGATCTTGCGGGTGGTGGTGAACTCCAGCATCTGGTCGCTCTTGTTGCCGAGGAAGTGGGCTCGGTTCTCTTCCCACTTGTCGGCCACCAGGGACTTGCTGGGATCGCTTCGCACCATCTTGGCGTAACGCATCACATAGGCCACGCAGATCAGCCAGCCAGCCACCAGCATGGCGACCCGCAACCAGATGCCGTCGGTGAAGGAGATGCCGGCCGCGTTGGCGGCGATCACGGTGGCGAACGGGTTGATGGTGGAGCCCAGGGTACCGATACCGGCCCCCAGCAGCACGGTCGCGGCGGCGACCACGGGGTCGAAGCGGGCCGCCATCATCACCGGCACCAGCAGGGTGTAGAACGGCAGAGACTCTTCCGCCATGCCGTAGATGGTACCCCCTGCGGCGAACAGCGCCATCAGGATGGGGATCATCCACTCTTCACGGCCACGCAGGCGATCGGTGACGCGCTCGATACCGGCATCGATGGCACCTGTCTTGGTCACGATGCCAAGGAAGCCACCGATGATCAGGATGAAGAGGGAGACGTCGATGGCGCCAGCCTCGTAGGTGTCGTGGTTGTAGAGACCGTCGATGGGTGCCAGCAGCACGTCGACGATCCCCTGGGGATTGGCATCCACCAGTTTGTAGGTACCGGCCACCGGCACTTCCTTGCCGAGGGCCTCGTTCATGGTCATCTCGTATTTGCCGGCCGGCACTATCCAGCTCAGGGCGGCCACCAGGGCGATCAGCACAAACAGTATCGTGTAGGCTGACGGGAACTTGAATTTGGTCATGGTCCAGCTTCCTTCTGTGGGTGTGGTATCCATGCAGGCTGCGGGTCGTAGGGTTGGAGGTATTATGCCGCTGTCACATGGTTGAAAAGCCGGGGGTCACCCCCCGGCACCACTGACGACGTCAGTCGCCCAGCGTAGCCACCATCACTGCCTTGATGGTGTGCATCCGGTTTTCCGCCTCGTCGAACACGATGCTGTGCTCGGATTCGAACACGTCCTCGGTCACTTCCAGGCCCTTCATGCCATATTTGTCGGCCACTTCCTTGCCCATGGTGGTCTCGTCGTTGTGGAACGCCGGCAGGCAGTGCATGAACTTCACATCCGGGTTCTTGGTCGCGTTGATGACGTCCATGTTGACCTGATACGGGGTCATCAGTTTCACCCGTTGATCCCAGGCTTCCTTCGCTTCACCCATGGAGACCCAGACGTCGGTGTAGAGGAAGTCGGCACCCAGCACACCCTCTTTCACGTCTTCGGTCAGGTGGATGCGCGCACCGGTCTCTTCGGCGATGAGGCGGCAGGTGGCAACCAGCTCCTCTTCCGGCCAGAAGGCTTTCGGCGCCACCAGACGGATGTCCATGCCCATCTTGGCGGCGCCCACCATCAGGGAGTTGCCCATGTTGTTGCGGGCGTCACCCAGGTAGGCGAACTTGATCTGATCCAGGCGTTTGCCCTTGCCGTGCTCCAGCATGGTCATGAAGTCCGCCAGGATCTGGGTCGGGTGGAATTCGTTGGTCAGGCCGTTCCAGACCGGCACACCGGCGTGGGCCCCCAGCTCTTCGACGATCTCCTGGCCGTAGCCGCGGTATTCGATGCCGTCATACATGCGGCCCAGCACCCGGGCAGTGTCCTTCATGGACTCCTTGTGACCGATTTGGGAACCGCTCGGGCCGAGGTAGGAGACCTGGGCGCCCTGGTCGAAGGCCGCCACTTCGAACGCACAGCGGGTGCGGGTGGAGGTCTTCTCGAAGATCAGTGCAATGTTCTTGCCGACCAGATGCTTGCGCTCATAGCCACCGTATTTGGCTTTCTTCAGGTCGATGGCCAGATCGATCATGTATTGGATTTCGCGCGGGGTGAAGTCCAGCAGTTTCAGGAAGTTACGGTTACGCAGATTAAAAGCCATGATGAGTTCTCTCTATATTTGTTCAGACCAATTTGGCAGTGTTATTGACTACGCAGTTGTTCAGACCAGAGCCTTGGCTCAGGCATTGACGGTATTGGTGGCGACGATGTTGGTGCCGGCTTCCCCCTTGAGGATGGCCAGGCCATCTTCCAGGGAGCCGATGCCGACCATGCCGCCGGTCGCCTTGACGAATTCACAGGAGGCTTCGACCTTGGGCCCCATGGAGCCTGCATCGAACTTGACGCCAGCCAGCTCGTCCGGGCTGGTGACCCGCAGCGGACGCTGGGTCGGCTTGCCCCAATCCAGATACACGGCATCGGCGTCGGTCAGGATCAGCAGGGCGTCGGCCTTGATCTGCTTGGCCAGGTAGGCGGCAGACATGTCCTTGTCGATGACGGCCTCGATGCCGGTCAGGCTCTGGCCATCCCAGGTCACCGGGATACCACCACCACCGGTACAGATGATGAGGTGACCCTGGGCGATCAGGGTTTCGATGGCGTCGCCTTCGACGATGCGTTGGGGCAGCGGGGACGGCACCACGCGGCGGAAGAACTTGCCGTCTGCCTTGACCACCCAGTGCTTCTCTTCTACCAGGGTGCGGGCTTCCGCCTCTTCGTAGACGGGGCCGATGAACTTGGTCGGGTTGGCAAACGCCGGATCTTGCGGGTCAACCTGCACCTGGGTCAGCAGGGCGGTGACGTTGCGGCTCGGCATCAGGTTCTTCAACTCCTGGATCAGCATGTAGCCGATCATGCCCTGGGACTCGGCACCCAGCACATCCAGGGGATAGGGGGAGACCTTGGTGTAGGCGCTGTTTTGCAGGGCCAGCAGGCCGACTTGCGGGCCGTTGCCGTGCACCAGCACCACGTTGTAATCCTCGGCGATGCGGGCGATGGTCTTGGCGGCGGTGGCGATGTTTTTGCGCTGGATGTCGGCTTCCAGAGGTTCACCTCGGCGGAGCAGGGCATTGCCCCCCAGGGCGACGACGACAGTTGGTTTTTTCATGGGTGTTACTCTCGAATTCGGGTGTGTGTGGCGCCAGCCTCTGCCGGCGCCACGCCGTCTTGTCAGATGCCGTCACGTTCCATCGGGCAGCTCATGCAGCGGGCGCCGCCGCGGCCACGTCCCAGCTCTTCACCCGGGATGGGCAGCACAGTGATGCCGGCCTTGTCGTACTTCTCGTTGGTGTAGGTGTTGCGCTCGTAACCCACCACCACGCCGGGGCGCACGGTCAGCACGTTGTTGGCGTCGTTCCACTGCTCCCGCTCGGCCTCGAAGCTGTCGCCGCCGGTGGTGATGAGCCTGAGCTGATCCACCCCCAGCGCCTTCTCGATGGCGGTCACGAAGTAACCCTCTTCCTTGATGTTCATCCCGGTGGCACCGCCCGGGGTCAGGCTCCAGCAGTTCACATCCTTGCGGATGACTTCCGGATAGACGGAGAAGGTGTCGACATCCATGTGGGTCATGACGGTGTCGAGGTGCATGCAGCTGCGGTGTTTCGGCAGCTCCATGGCGATGACCTGCTTGGCCTGACCGTGCTTGAACAGGCTGCGGGCCAGATGCTCCACCCCTTGCGGCGTGGTGCGCTCGGACATGCCGATGAGCACGGCGCCACGGCCGATGACCAGGACGTCGCCCCCTTCGATGGTGGAGTTGTCGTAGTCGCGCTCCTCGTCACCGAAGTACTTGATGAACTCCTGACCGGCAAACTGCGGGTGCCAGCGGTAGATGGCCTTCACGTGGTTGGTCTCGCGACGACGGGCGGCCTTGGCCATGGGGTTGATGGAGACGCCGCCATAGACCCAGCAGGAGGTATCGCGGGTGAAGAGGTGGTTGGGCAGCGGTTCGATGATGAAATCGGTCGGGGCATGCATGCCGACCACCATGTTGACGCCACTGTAGGGCATCTCGGAGTAGGTCAGGCCGCCGGAGAGGATGCGGGCCAGCTCGCGGTGAGGCATGTCCGCCAGGAAGCAGCGCACGTCGTTGGCCAGGGCAGTGCCGAGGCGATAGTCGGAGACCTGGTGTTGCAGCAGCCAGGCTTTGGCTTCCGGCACGTCCAGGGTTTCCGCCAGCAGATTGGTCAGGAGGAAGACTTCGACATTCTGATCGCGCAGTACCTGAGCGAATTTGTCGTGCTCCTGACCGGCACGTTCCACGGACAGGACGTCGTCAAACAGCAGATCCTGGCAGTTGGAAGGGGTCAGACGCTTCAGACTGAGGTTGGGGCGGTGCAACATGACACGGCGCAACTGGCCAACTTCAGAACCTACATAAAATTTGCTCATGATGATATTCCGTCTAGCAGTGGTCCCTGCGAGTGATTGAATAGATTCCTTCTATTCAGGCTCGTGGCTAAGGCGGGATATTCTTTATGTAGGGTACTCGGCTTGTGTTCTATCCTGCCCTTGCCTTTCGACGCAGAGATTAGGTCTGGCAACTCCACCAAACTTGGACATTGATCACATTCACCCGAGACTGCATAAATTCAGAAGTTAATTTATGATGGAGTTTACATATCTGACATTTCCCTCACCCTCCATCCGGCATAAATACGCAATAAAGCCCCAATATATTCCACAAAGAACGCAATTCCATTCACCCACGATATCCAAAAATGGATAGCCACCAATAAAAAACATCAAATAAATCATTACATTAAAATCAAAACGCTCATTTTTTGAATAAACTTCACCCACCTTTGAATTTATCCTCGCTTGTCATCCCGTTTGCTCTCACATAAATAATCACCTGCTCCTTTATCGTTGAATAATCCATCTCTTGTCCCAGATCATGGCGGCCCGCCCGGGCCAGATGGCTAGCCTCATCGCCAAGTCGTGTGCACTATCTCTTTTATATGGATATGCATTTTGCACGCATCCTGATGGCGCCTTTTTCACCGACCGGAGTGCAACCGGGATTCAAAGTTTTTTCATTAGTTGAATTTTTTCAGTCACCTTGCGCCGATTTCGGGTTCGCCTTAACTCAAAAAGTGATGCTTGTCACATTCGTTCCCGTCACCAAGGAGATAACCATGAAGATCCCGTCGCTGTTTCTGTTCGTCGCCCTGGTCCTGCCCATGACACCGGCCTTGGTGCATGCCCAGGGAGCCCCCGCCATGCCGCTGGTGGTCTGTCACGTTGACCAGGCACCCCAGATGCTGGTCCCCGCCTACCTATGCCAATGGCACGGTGGCAGCCAGCATCCCTGACCCTCTCGCCCAAGGGGAGGCGATCTCCTCTTGGGTCATCTCAGCTTTCCCTCCTTTACCTCCTTTATCTCCTGAATGGGATCCGGACCACGCCACCTGCATCATGCCCGTTGCCCTCCTCCACCCTCATCTGCGATCGACACTGACCGGCCTCCCCGGATTCTGAACCGCAGTTAAACGCCTTGTGAGATATTCGCCATCTACTGCGTAAGTAAAGTGCCAACAAAATTCTCGCCATAGTCGGAAGATGCGCGTGAAAAAACAGCATGATAGATCATTAACATCATGATTTTAAAAAAGATAACTTCATTATCCTTTCGCGGGAAACCAGTTTTAATAAAACGTTTTTCAGCATGTCATTGTCGCCCTGCGCGAAATCCTTATAGTTACTCCTGCACGGACGCAATGAAGTCGGTCAGGAAGACTGGCTGCCAGGGTTGGGCAAATGGACTCACCACAGGATGTGGTAAAGGACACCTCCCAGGACGGAGAAAGTGCGACGGGAACGGATGACTCGTCAGGCCATGATGGCTAAAGGACACCCCAAAGGATTGGGAAGGGGAAACCTAAAGGAAGAGGTATAGTCAGGGATTGCAGGGAGCAACTTCGTTCAAGGATATGAGCGATAAGACTATCGGGGGCGACGCAAGTCGCCCCCATCTTTTTTGGGTATTTTTCACGTCTGCCCGCTGATGGGTCACCCCGGCCACGATGTTGCTGGCCAGGGTACCCGGGACTCGCCCAGCCGGCGCTATTCCAGCCGGAAGTGCCCCACTATCTCCCGCAGCCTGTCATAGGTGCGCTGCATGGCGTTTGAGCTGTCCACGGTGCGCTCGCCATTCCCCTTGAGCTGGGTGATCACCTCGGCGATGGCACTCATGTTGCGATTGATCTCCTCGGCAACGGCACTTTGCTCCTCCGCGGCCGTGGCGATATGGCTGATAAGATCGTTGATCTCCACCACTTCTCCCGCCATCAGATCCAGTGACGCATTCACCTTGCTGGTATTTTCCGCCGCATCCTGGCAACTCTGCCGGGTGTTGCCCATGGCGGCCACCACGGTCTGGGTGCCCCGTTGCAGCCGGGTCAGCATGGTCTGGATCTCGGCAGTGCTCTTCTGGGTGCGTCCCGCCAGAGAGCGCACTTCGTCCGCCACCACCGCAAACCCCCGCCCCTGCTCCCCGGCCCGGGCCGCCTCGATGGCGGCGTTGAGGGCCAGCAGGTTGGTCTGCTCTGCGATGCCACCGATGACCCCGAGAATCGAGCCTATCTGCTGCACATCCTGCTGCATGGCTTCGATGGAGTGTGCCGTGGTCTCCACCTCCGTCACCAGCGCAGTGACGCTGGCCATGGCCTGATCCACCACCTGACGCGACTGGTTGGCCAGTTGCTGGCTCTGGCCGGTCAGCTGGGCAGTATTGGCCGCGCTCTCCGATACCGAGACGGCAGTACGGCTCATCTCGTTGATAGCGGTGACCACCTGTTCGGTCTCCCGCACATGCTCGGCCAGCAGGCCCTGGGCTGACCCCGTCTGCCTCGCCAATGCCGATATCCCTTCATTGAGCTGGCCGCTCGCTTGTCTCACCTCCCCCATCATGCCCTGCAACTGCTCGATGAAACGGTTGATGCCCGCCGAGATCTGGCCGAGATCATCCTTGCTGGTCACCGTGAGCCGACGGGTCAGATCCCCATTGCCCTGGGAGAGCTCCTGCACCAGGTCGCGCAAGGAGAGGATGGGTCTATAGGCCAGGTTGAGGGCCACCATGGAGAGGGCCAGTACCAGCGCCGCCACCCCGAGCAGGGCCAGGGTGATCTTGCCGTTGAGCGCCTGGGTCATGGCCCGGATATAGTCGAGATCCACATAACCGGTCAGGGTCCACTCGCTGCCGCGAATATCCAGCTTGTTGGGGCGGCTCTCGCTCTCTCCCTGGGGCTTGCTGCTGTAGAGCACCTGTCCTTGACTGTCGGTGAGGGAGAAGTAACGCCCTTCCCCGCTTACCTTGGTCAGCAGCGTCTTGAACTCACTCATGTCGAGGTAGTAGAGGTAGGCGGAGTCGGCACCGCGCGGCACCAGGATGGAGATGACGGGTTTGCCGTCCAGCTGCTCCAGCGGGCTGACGGTGATCTGGTTGTTGGCGGCGGGGATCAGCTTGCGCAGTGCGTCAACCCTGGCCTTGTCGTCGATGACCCCGTTCGCGTCGAATGCCATGTCGCCAATGAGCTTGACGATGTTGTGAAAGCCGGTCTCCTGCAGCGCCTTCTTGACGCTGGTCACCCCGAGGTTGAGGTTGGCGGCCAGCAGCACCTTCTGGTTGATGTCACCCGCCAGCTTCTCCCTGACCAGGGTGATCTGCTCGTTGATGTTCTGGGTAGCCTGGGTGCGGATGTAGCCGCTGATGAAGTGGTTGACGCTGAACCAGGCGGTACCGATGGTGACCAGAATGGCGAGCAGCAACAGTACGTTGATTTTGACTTTGAATGCCATGGTATGGGTCCCTCCAAAGAGAAAGGGCCGGGATGACCCGGCCCTCCCTGCCAATGCTTACTTCTTCTTGGCGTACTTCATGGAGTCCAGGGCTACCGCCAGGATGATGATGCCGCCCTTGATGATGAACTGCCAGTAAGGGCTGACACCGATGTAGGTCAAACCATAGTTGATCAGCGTGAAGATAAGTACGCCGGTGATCACACCCGCGACAGTTCCCACACCGCCGGCAAACGAAACGCCCCCCACCACGCAGGCCGCGATGGCATCCAGCTCGTACATGAAGCCGAGGTTGTTGGTGGCACTGCCGATCCGCCCCGCTTCCAGCATGCCGCCGAAGGCGTAGAAGACACCGGCCAGGGCATAGATGACCACCAGGTTGACGGCGACGTTGACACCGGACACCTTGGCCGCTTCCGGGTTGCCACCGATGGCAAAGATGTTCTTGCCAAAGCGGGTCTTGTTCCACAGCACCCAGACGAACACGCTGGCGATGGCCGCATAGAAGGTCAGGTACGAGAGCTTGAACCCGCCAATCCGGATGAAGCCCTGCGCAAAGTTGGAGAAGCGAGGATCAAACCCGGCTACCGGAGAAGCCCCCACGGAGTCGAAATAGAGGGAGTTGATGCCGTAGACGATGATCATGGTGCCCAGGGTGGTGATGAAGGGCGTCACGTTCAGGTAGGCGACGATAAGGCCGTTGACCAGACCAATCAGGGCGCCCACCACGCACACCAGCAGGATCACCGCCGGAATGGGCACCTCCCCCAGGGTGGGGAAGACCTTGTTGACGTTGGTCAGGGCCTGCAGCATGGTGGCCGCGATCAGCGCTGCCAGGCCGACCTGACGACCGGCCGACAGGTCAGTACCCTGGGTGATGATGATGCCCGCCACCCCGAGGGCGATGATGACCCGTACCGAGGACTGGGTCAGGATGTTGCTGAGGTTGGTGAGGCTGAGGAAGGAGGGCTCCTTGATCACGATGATCATGAGCAACACCAGCAACACCACATAGATGCCGTTCTCTTTGAGCGCCTGCATCAGATTGAAATTTTTAGCCGACTCCATAATGTCTTCCTGTCTTTATAGGTACAGAGATGCCAGGCGCAGGATCTCGCTCTGGTCAGTTTCTTTGGTGTTGACGATCCCCGCGACCCGGCCATTGCTCATGACCATGATGCGGTCCGTGATGCCGAGCAGTTCCGGCATTTCGGAGGAGATGATGACGATGCCCTTGTCCTTCTTCGCCAGCTCCAGGATGAGCTGGTAGATCTCGAACTTGGCGCCGACGTCGATACCCCGGGTCGGTTCATCCAGCATCAGGATCTCGGGCTGGGTCAGCAGCCAGCGACCGATGATCACCTTCTGCTGGTTGCCACCGGAGAGGGAGCCGATCTGGGTCTGCTGGGTCGGTGTCTTGACCCGCATGGAGTCGATGACCCACTGGGTATCGCTCTTCATCTTGTTGTCGCTGAGCAGCCCCATGGATCCCTTGTAGTTGTCCATGTTGGCGATCAGGGAGTTGAAGGCGATGTCGAGGCGTGAATAGATCCCGGTGGAGCGGCGCTCCTCGGTCACCAGGGCGAAGCCGTTCTGGATCGCCTCGTGGGCGTTGTGGTTCGCCACCTCTTTGCCGTGCAGCTTGATGGTCCCTTCGCTGCGATCGCGGATGCCGAACAGGGTCTCCACGATGTCGGTGCGCTTGGCCCCCACCAGACCGGCGATGCCGAGGATCTCCCCCTTGTGCAGGTTGAAGGTCACGTCCTTGATGGAAGGCTGGTTCTTGGCCGTCAGGTGCTCGACCTCGAGGATCACCTCTTTGGGCTGGTTGGTTTTTTCCGGGAAGCGCTGGGTGAGCTCGCGGCCGACCATCATGCCGATGATCTGATCCATGGTCATGCCCTTGAGGGGCTGGGTCGCCACCCACTGGCCATCCCGCAATATGGTGATCTCGTCACAGAGCTGGAAGATCTCTTCCATCTTGTGGGAGATGTAGACGATGCCGCACCCCTTCTCCTTGAGCTTGTTGATGATCTTGAAGAGATGGTTGACCTCTTTCTCGGTCAGGGAGGAGGTGGGTTCGTCCATGATGACGATCTTGGCGTCATAGGAGAATGCCTTGGCAATCTCGATCATCTGCATCTGGGAAACCGACAGGGTGCCGACCTTGACCCTGGGGTCGATGTCGATGTCCAGCTCCTCGAAGATATGCTTGGTGTCCTGATACATCTTGCCGTGGTCGACAAACAGTCCCTTGGTGGGATAGCGGCCGAGCCACATGTTGTCCATCACGGTGCGTTGCAGTACCAGGTTCAGCTCCTGGTGCACCATGGAAACGCCATTCTCCAGCGCCTCTTTGGACGAGGTGAAGTTGATCTCCTGTCCCTTGAAGAAGATCTTGCCCTGATCCTTCTCGTAGATGCCGAACAGGCACTTGAGCAGCGTGGACTTCCCTGCGCCATTCTCGCCCATCAACGCATGCACAGAATGAGGACGGACCCGTAAATTGACATTATCGAGTGCCTTGACGCCAGGAAAGCTCTTACTGACGTCAATCATCTCCAACAGCCATTCTGATTGTTGCCGTGTTGTCATATCAGCCATCACATCTGGTTGAAAAGAGGGCAAGGGGATCTCCCTTGCCCTGAGGGGAGGAATTACTCGAATTGGGACAGGTTGTCTTTGTCTACGCCCACGTAGGCAACGCGGACGACCTTGTTGTCGATCTTCCAGTTGGTGCCTTCACCGGCCGGCTTGCCTTCGGCCAGGTTCTTGGTCAGCTCGAAGGTGGCCTTGGCCTGGTTGGCCGCATCGTTCAGCACGGTACCGGCCATGGCACCGCTCTTGACCATGGCCAGGGCTTCCGGCAGGGCGTCAACACCGAACACCGGGATGGCGGTCTTGCCCTGGGCCTTCAGGGATTCCACGGCGCCCATCGCCATGCCATCGTTGTTGGCGATGACCACTTCGATCTTGTTGGCGTTCGGACCGGAGATCCAGGCGTCCATCTTGTCCTTGGCCATGGCGGTATCCCACATACCGGTATCCATGTGCAGTTGCTCGGTCTTGATGCCGCCATCGTTCAGAGTCTTGACGACGTAGGTGGTGCGGGCTTCCGCATCCGGGTGGCCAGGCTCACCCTTGAGCAGCACGAACTGGATGACGCCATCCTTGTTCAGATCCCACTCGGGGTGCGCTTTCCAGTGCTTGGCGATCAGCTGGCCCTGGATGATTCCGGACTCCTTGGAGTCGGTGCCAACGTAGTAGGCCTTGTCATAGCTGGCCAGGTCAGCCGCGCTCGGTTCCTTGTTGTAGAAGACCACGGGGATCTCGTCCGCACGGGCTTTCTCAATCACGACAGGGGCCGCCGCCGGGTCAACCAGGTTGATGGCCAGAGCCTTCACGCCCTTGGCCAGCAGTACGTCGATCTGGTCGTTCTGCTTGGACTGGTCGTTCTGGGAGTCGTTCATCAGCAGTTCCACACCCGGGGTGGCCGCCGCTTCTTTCTCGATGGCCTTGCGCACCACGGCCATGAAGTTGTCGTCGTACTTGTAGACGGTGACCCCGATACGGGTATCGGCCTGGGCTTGGGCTCCCGCCATCAGTCCCATCAGCAAGGTGGCAACTGTCGTGAGTTTTTTCATTGTTATGCTCCGATCTCTATCTGTTTTTTGTAGGGAATGCTGTACACCGTTTGAGCTGGCGCCAGCCTAATGTAATCAGTTTGTTGTGAGGCGGTCTGTGATCCTGGCAACAAAATGAAAACGTTTACACTCTGTTACATAGCCGTAATATTGTTAAAAATTAAATAGTTACGTGAGAAACCGCCTTTGAGTCTCGCCATCTCGCGACGGCGGGTCCGGCTAGCTCAGACGGCAGTGCCACTGATAACGACCCGGCAACAGCCAGAACTCGGGCCGCACGCTCTGGCTCCAGGAGTCATCGCCTCCCACCCCCATGTGGAAGCCATCGAGGCACAGGTGCGTGCCCCCCAGGGCCACCAGATCGGTCTGGTGACGGGCTTCGGCCAGCTGCTGCTGACTGTAGCGGCTGACACTGAAGTGGAAGCGCCCCTCCACCACCAGATCCCCCAGTTGCAGTGCGCGGGTATCGCAGCGCAGCCCGTTGTCGGTGGGGAAGACATAAGGGGTGTGCAACGCCTCGATGGGCAATTGCCAGCGACCGAGATCAGCGGCGAGCCGGCGATCCGGGTAATTCTCGTGGGGGCCAAGCCCCAGCCAGCTCACCGGGGCACCTTCGGCCGGTTCATCGGCCAGCCAGAGCCGGGCACCGATGCGCGGCAGGGAGGGCATGTCGGCGGCCACCTCCACCTCGATGGCGAGGTGCATGGCGCCCTCCCCGTCCACCCTGTGATGCCAGCGGGTCAGGATCTTCGGTTCGTCACCCACGAAGTAGCCGTGGTGCGCCGTGATGAGACCCAGCTCCGGACTCGCCTCCAGGCCGAGACAGCGGTGCTGCAGATCATTGAGTCCGGCCTCCTGCCAGCGGGCAATCCAGGCGTTGGGATCGGCGTGATCCGCCTCGCTGGTGCCGATATCGTTGTCGAGCGGCGCCCGATAGAAATGATCGGCGATGGCGTCGCGCAGCCGCTCGCGGCCCTGCTTCTGCCAGCTGACGATGCGACCACTGGCCTTGTCGAGCTGCCACAGGGAATCTGCGGCGCCAAGCACCCAGTGATCGCGCTTCTCGGTCAGGCTGACCGCCGGGCAGGCCGACGGCAGCGCCAGGGGCGCGGGCAACAGGCATTGCTGGCGAGCCACCTCGTGACCCGCTCCGGCCCAGGCCGTGGCGGTGGGCTGCACGATGGCGAGATCCAGCCAGGCGAGCGCCCCCGGCGCAAAGGCCGGCAGTTGCTCCAGCAGGGTCAGCGTCACGCTCCCCCGGGGAGCCAGCGCGAGCGGGCATTCACCCTGGCTCACCACCACGCCGTCTTCACACAGACGCCACTGCAGAGTCTCGTTATCCGTCTCGCGGAACAGGTATTCGCTGCGGATCTCCACCGTCAGCGGCTGGCGACCCTGCAGGGTAAGAACAAAGGGCTGCTGGGCACGCCGGGCTTCAAACAGGGAGGGATGGGGGGTGCGATCGGGGAACAGCAGGCCGTTGCAGCAGAACTGGCGATCGTTGGGAATGTCGCCGAAGTCGCCACCATAGGCCCAGAAATGGCGGCCATCGTCGGTCTGCTTGTCCAGCCCCTGATCGACCCAATCCCAGACAAACCCACCCTGCAGCCGCGGATGATCGCGAAATGCCTGCCAGTAATGGGCATAGCCCCCCAGGCTGTTGCCCATGGCGTGGGCGTATTCGCACAGGATCAGCGGCCGGGTCTCTTCCGGCAGGCCGATCCACTTGGCCAGCGCCCACTTGGGCACCGCCGGGAAGGGTTGATCCTGATGGGTACGGGCATACATGGGGCAGATGATGTCGGTGGCCGGGGTGTCGGCCCCGCCCCCTTCGTACTGCACCGGGCGGCTGGGGTCCGCCCCCTTCACCCAGCGATACATGGCGTCGTGGGCCGGGCCATAACCGGATTCATTCCCCAGGGACCAGATGATGATGCAGGGGTGGTTGAAGTCCCTGGCCACCATGCGGGTGACCCGCTCCAGGAAGGCGTTGCTCCAGGCGGGATCCCGCGCCAGCCGCCCCATGGGGGTCATGCCGTGGGTCTCCAGGTTCGCCTCGTCCACCACATAGAGGCCGAGCCGGTCGCACAGGCGATAGAGCTCGGGGTGATTGGGATAGTGGGAGCAGCGCACCGCGTTGAAGTTGTGCCGCTTCATCAGCAGCAGATCCTGCTCCATGTCGGCCGGGGTCACCACGTGACCCGTGGCGGGATGGTGTTCATGGCGATTGGCACCACGAATCAGCAGGGGCTGACCGTTGACCCGCAGCAGGCCGCCACGGATCTCCACCGCCCGAAAGCCCACGTCATGGGCTTCGCTCTCGAGGACGCTTCCCTGCTCGTCCAGCAGGGTCAGGGTGAGGCGATAGAGGTGCGGGGTCTCGGCGCTCCACTTGTGTGGGGCCGTTACCGTCAGGCACAGCTCGGCGCGATCGTCATACACCCCTTTCTCGTCGATGGCCTGGGTGCCGATCCGCTGGCGCAGGGTCGCAACCCGCTCGTCGCCATCATAGAGGTTGGCCTCCACCGACAGACCGGCTCCGTTGGCCGCCTGCAATTCAACCTTGAGGCGGGCATCCCGGTAGCAGGCGTCGAGCTCGGGCGTCACTCGGATATCCATCAGATGACGGGCCGGTTTGTGCAGCAGGCTGACGGAGCGGAAGATGCCGCTCATGCGCCACATGTCCTGATCTTCCAGATAGGAGCCGTCAGACCAGCGCAGCACCAGGACGGCGAGGCGGTTGGCCCCGGCCTGAAGGAAGGGGGTCAGATCGAATTCCGCCGGCAGCCGGCTGTCCTGGGAGTAGCCGACCCAGCGGCCGTTGCAGAAGAGGTGAAACGCGCTGTCCACTCCGTCGAAGATGATCCGGGTCTGCCCCTCGGCCAGCCAGTCCGCAGCAACGGTGAACTCGCGGGAGTAGCAACCGGTGGGGTTCTCGGCAGGCACCCGGGGCGGGTCGCAGGGAAAGGGGTACTTGATGTTGGTGTAGATGGGCACATCCGTGACGGGCCGCGCCCCCGGGTAGGCCGCAGCCAGTTGCCAGTTGCCCGGCACCTTGATGGGGCAGGCATCCGGCAGATCCTCCACCAGCCACTGCTCCGGCACCCGCTCCGGGGCCTCGAACCAGGAGAACTGCCACTCGCCGTCCAGCAGCAGGCGGGAAGGTGACAACCCCCCTATCCTGGCTTCCCCTTCACTGCGCCAACTGGACAAGGGGGTATGGGCTGGCAACCGGTTCACGGCGGTGATCCCCTGGGTCTGCCAATCCTGACGGGCCACTATCTCCCTGAGCATGCTTCACTTCTCCCTGCATTCACGCTGAAAACCACTGCAGTGTAGGAGAGTTTTGCCCGGTGATCGGCGATCCCGCTCACACAGATGTAAACGATTACACTCATTTTGTTAAGTAAAACGGAGTAAAAATCGGATAAATCCGAGTAAATAACCCCACGGGGGAAAAGCGGACCTTCGGAAGGGCAAAAGATGCCCGGGAGTGTGAAACCGGAAGGCAATGGCCGAACCAGCTGAGCAAGCCATGGCAAAGACCCGACACCACGCCCCCCTCGCTCCATCAGGTGCTGGAGCGCCTCAACCCGGTTCCGGGCACACAGCCCGGTCTCTCGAAGGAGTGTGCAGAGGCCACGAGCGCCCCTGCCCGGCGCAGAGAAAAGCCATGGCGAGCGTCTGGCAGGATCTGGCCGGAAGTGAGGCTCGGCAGGCCGGGGGAGAGGGGCTCGTGACAGACGAGCGGGAAGAGCTGCCGAGTTCGGCAGGCAGGGAGCGTGAGGGGACGGTTCTCACTCCTCAGACAGTCCTTTATGGTCTGCGCTAGCCATGCTCTGAGCTATCTATCGTCTGAGCTATGGGGCGCTTTATGGGTTGCAGTACGAGTTTGCCAGGCGCAGCGCTTGCGCCGACGGGGGCACAAGCGCTGCGATCAGGACCTGACGGGAGCGACCGAATGGCGGTTGATCAGGGTGGGGGTATAGATGCGGCTCTGCACCGATTCGCTCTCCCCTGCGGCGAGTTGCAGCGCCAGCTTGGCCGCCTGGGCCGCCATCAGCTCGATGGGATAGCGCATGGTGGAGAGCTTGGGCCTCAGGTATCTGGCGTAGATGATGTCATCGAAGCCTACCACCGACACCTCTTCCGGCACCTTGAGGCCGTTGTCCGCCAGCACAGAGATGGCCCCTGCCGCCATGGCGTCGTTGTAGGCCACCACCGCCGTGATGGGCAACCCCTTGGCCAGCAGGTTGAGCATGGCGCGCTCGCCCCCCTCTTCATTGGGCATGCCGCTCTCCACCAGCTCGGGATCGGCGAAGACCTCCGCCTCCGCCAGGGCATCTTGATAGCCCTGGTGGCGCAACAGCGCATCCTCGATGGCGTGATCCGAGCTCAGGAAGGCGATATGGCGGTGGCCGAGATCCAGCAGATGACGGGTGGCGGTCGCCGCACCCTGGCGGTTGTTGAGAGCGATGCAGCGCCCCCTCAGACTCGGAATGTCGCGGTTGATCAGCACCATGCCGGGGGCACGCAGGGCGTAGTCGACCAGCTCCTCGTCGCCGAGCGCCTTGCTGTGTACCACCAGTGCCTCGCAGCGTTTGCCGATGAGCAGCTCGATGGCCTCCCGCTCCTGCTGGGCGCGGTGAAAACCATTACCCATCAACAGGTGCAAGCCCTGCTCCACCGCCACCGCCGCGACCCCTTTGACCAGGGCGCCGAAGAAGGGATCCGCCACGTCCCCCACCACCACTCCCATGGTGTCACAGGTCTGGCTGACCAGGGCCCGCGCGTTGGCGTTGGGGGTATAGCCCAGCTCGGCCATGGCCTTCAGCACCACCTCGCGGGAGGCGGCACTGGCCTTGGGTGAGTTGTTCATCACCCGTGAAACCGTTGCCACTGACACATTGGCCAAACGGGCGACATCCTTGATGGTGCTCATGCTGTTTTCACTTATTTCACGCTGCAACTGGCCGCATTATACCGTTCAATGTCACTGATAACAGGGGTAAAAATCAGAACTTGCCACATTGGTCGATGAAAACAAGTGTAATCGTTTACACATATTTGTTAAGCAGCTCACAGTTTGCCCGTCAGCCCCTCGGCTAGACTCCTGCTCAGGCTTTCCTGATGCGAGGAGTTGAGGGTGGAACAACGGATGAAAGTACTGGTCACCGGCGGTTGTGGCTACATCGGCAGCCACACCTGTCTGGCCTTGCAGGCCGCAGGCATGGAGCCCGTGGTGGTGGACAACCTCTGCAACAGCAAGGCGGGCGTCCTGACCCGTGTCGCCGCCATCAGCGGGCGCGAGCCCCGCTTCTACGAAGGGGACATCCGTGACCCGGCCCTGCTGGATCGCATCTTCAGCGAGCAGCACATCGACGCCGTGATCCACTTCGCCGCCCTCAAGGCAGTCGGCGAGTCGACCCGCATCCCGCTGGACTACTACGAGAACAACCTGAGCGGCACCCTGGTATTGCTGCAGGCGATGAAACGGGCCGGGGTACGCAATCTGGTGTTCAGCTCGTCGGCCACCGTCTACGGCGATCCCGCCAGCACCCCGATCCGGGAGGATTTCCCCCGCAGCGCCACCAACCCCTACGGCCGATCCAAGCTGATCATCGAGGAGATCCTCGAGGATCTGCAGCGGGCCGAGCCCCACTGGAGCATGACCCTGCTGCGCTATTTCAATCCCGTCGGCGCCCACGAGTCCGGCACTCTGGGGGAGGATCCTCAGGGCATCCCCAACAATCTGATGCCGTTTTTGACCCAGGTCGCCATCGGCCGACGCGACTGCCTCTCGGTCTTTGGTAACGATTACCCAACCGTCGACGGCACCGGGGTACGGGACTACATCCACGTGATGGATCTCGCAGAAGGGCACGTCAAAGCTCTGGAACACTGCGCCGGACGGGGCGGTGTCCACGCCTACAACCTGGGCACGGGCCAGGGCCAGAGCGTGTTGCAGATGGTCGCGGCGTTCGAGGCCGCCTGCGGTCGGCCCCTTCCCTACCGAATCGAGCCACGGCGCCCCGGCGACATCGCCGAGTGCTGGGCCGATCCCGCCAAGGCCGCTCGGGAACTGGACTGGCACGCCAGCCGGGATCTCGCCGCCATGTGCGCCGACAGCTGGCGCTGGCAGTCCGCCAACCCCAATGGTTACGAGGCGTAGGCCCTGGCCTGCGCCTTCGGATGTATTCAACTCACACACTGGAGTGATGATGTTCAACCCCGTTGATCACCCCCACCGCCGCTTCAACCCGCTCACCGGCCAGTACGTGCTGGTCTCCCCTCACAGGGCCAAGCGCCCCTGGCAAGGCCAGGTCGAGAAGGTGAGCCTGGCGCCGAGCCAGGCCCATGATCCCGACTGCTTCCTCTGTGCGGGCAACACCCGGGTGACCGGCGATATCAACCCCGACTATCAGGGCACCTTCGTCTTTACCAACGACTTCGCCGCCCTGATGCAGGACACCCCGGCCGCTGACGCGGCGCCGGATCCCCTGCTGAAGCTGGAAGCCGCCCGGGGCACCAGCCGGGTCATCTGCTTCTCGCCGGATCACGGCAAGACCCTGCCCGAGCTGCCCCTGCCCGCCATCGAGCAGGTGATCACCACCTGGATGGACCAGGTGGCCGAGCTCTCTGACCAGTGGGAATGGGTCCAAGTCTTTGAAAACAAGGGCGCCGTCATGGGCTGCTCCAACCCGCACCCTCACGGCCAGCTCTGGGGCAGCGACTTCCTGCCCAACGAGATTGCCCGGGAAGAGGCGCACCAGCGCGCCTGGCTGGCCGAACACGGCCGCCCCCTGCTGCTGGACTATGTGGAGCGGGAGCTGGCGGATCGCTCCCGCATCGTGGTGGAGACGGCCCACTGGCTGGCGGTGGTGCCCTTCTGGGCGGCCTGGCCGTTCGAGACCCTGCTGCTGCCCAAGGCCCATGTCCCCTCCATGCTGGATCTCACCCGGGAACAGCAACAGGACCTGGCCATCGCGCTCAAGGAGCTCACCAGCCGCTACGACAACCTGTTCCAGTGCAGCTTCCCCTACTCCATGGGCTGGCACTTCGCCCCGCCCCGTTCCGACTGCCCCGAGGCGTGGCAACTGCACGCCCACTTCTATCCGCCCCTGCTGCGCTCCGCCACGGTGCGCAAATTCATGGTGGGCTTCGAGATGCTGGCCGAAACCCAGCGCGATCTCACCCCGGAACAGGCGGCGGAACGGCTGCGCGCCCTCAGTCCCATCCACTACAACGACCAGAACCAGGCCAACGAGGAGGCCCTATGACCCCGAGCCAGCGCGTCAGCGCCGTGTTTGCCGAGCAGTTTGAGCAACAACCCGACCTGCTGGTACGGGCTCCAGGCCGCGTCAACCTCATCGGCGAGCACACCGACTACAACGACGGCTTCGTGCTGCCCTGCGCCATCGACTACGAGACCTGCGTCGCCATCGGCCTGCGCGGCGACAACCTGGTCGAAGTGATCGCCGCCGACTACGACAACCAGCGCGACCGGTTCAGTCTCGATCAACCCATCGAGCACCACCCCAGCCAGCGCTGGAGCGACTACATCCGCGGCGTGGTGAAACACCTGCAGGCACGGGGCCACGCCCTGCGCGGCCTCAATCTGGTGGTCTCCGGCAACGTGCCCCAGGGGACGGGTCTCTCCTCCTCTGCTTCCCTGGAGGTGGCCATCGGCCAGGCCTTCAAGGAGGCCCAGGGGCTGGCCATCAGCCAGGCGGAAATCGCCCTCAACGGCCAGCAGGCGGAGAACCAGTTCGTCGGCTGCAACTGCGGCATCATGGATCAGATGATCTCCGCGAGCGGCAAGCAGGATCACGCCCTGCTGCTCGATTGCCGTTCCCTGGAGACCCGGCTCATCCCCATGCCCACCGATCTGGCGGTGCTCATCGTCAACTCCAACGTGCGCCGCGGCCTGGTGGACAGCGAATACAACACCCGTCGCCAGCAGTGCGAAACCGCCGCCCGTCACTACGGGGTCAAGGCCCTGCGGGATCTTGACCTGGCCACGCTGGAAGCGGGCAAGGCCGGGCTGGACGAGGCCTGCTATCGCCGTGCCCGCCACGTGGTCGGCGAGAACGCCCGCACCCTGGCGGCGGCCGATGCGCTGGCACAGGGCGATCTGGTGCGCCTCGGCGAGCTGATGGGCCAGTCCCACGCCGCCATGCGCGATGACTTCGAGATCACCGTGCCTCCCATCGACGGCCTGGTGGAGATCATCAAGGCCCGGATCGGCAGCGAAGGCGGTGTGCGCAT
Organism: Aeromonas sp. s6; assembly: GCF_040907815.1. Taxonomy (NCBI): domain Bacteria; kingdom Pseudomonadati; phylum Pseudomonadota; class Gammaproteobacteria; order Aeromonadales; family Aeromonadaceae; genus Aeromonas; species Aeromonas sp. s6. Next base: position 58,895 of record NZ_JBFOCN010000056.1, on the reverse strand, counting down.
GACCGGCGGCGGTTTTGGTGGCTGCGTGGTCGCTCTGCTGCGCCCCGAGAAGGTGGCCGAGGTGATCGCCGTGGTGGAGGCGGAATACCCGGCCCGCTTCGGCCTCAAGGCGGACTGCTACGTCTGCCGTGCCAGCGCAGGGGCCGGCAGACTGTAACGCACGCCTGACAACGGGTGACGCCCCCTGCCCGGCACTCGCGACGCCGGCAGGGGGCGACGGGATCACGACGGGGAACCGCAAACCATGATGAAATTCGAGCTGGAAAACGAGGAGGGACTGCGGCTGCGCGGTCTCGCATACGGGGCCACCCTCACCTCCCTCACCCTGCCGGTGGCGGGAGAGCGGCGGGAGGTGCTGCTGGGCTGCGCCGACGAGGCCTACCTCACCCAGCAGGTATGGCTGGGGGCCGTGGCGGGGCGCTTTGCCAACCGCATCGGCGGCGCCCGCCTTGAGCGGGAAGGCCAGTGCTGGACGCTGGACGCCAACCAGGGGGCCAACTGCCTGCACGGCGGGCGCGACGGGTTCCATCGCCGCACCTGGCAGATCAAGGAGCAGGAGGCGGACAGGGTCAAGCTGGCGCTCCTCTCCCGGGCGGGGGATCAGGGCTTTCCCGGCAATCTGAGGGTGAGCCTGGAGTATCGGCTGGAGCAGTGCGATCTGGTGGTCGACTTCTGCGCCAGCACGGACGCCCCCAGTCCGGTCAGCCTCACCAGCCACGCCTACTTCAACCTGGATGGCGGTGGCGACATCCGCCACCACACCATCAGCCTCGACGCCGACCGCTACCTGCCCACGGATGACCAGAGCCTGCCGCTGGCCATCGCCCCGGTGGAAGGCCCCTTCGATCTGCGCGCCCCCCGCCCCATCGGCCAGGCGTGGCTGGACCACCCCCAGCAGCAGTTGGCCAAGGGGTACGATCACGCATTTCTGCTCAACAATAGCGATTTTGAGCCTGCTGATGAGCCGTTTGGTGGGTCCAATCAGCCATGGGCCGCCCGGGTGATCTCGGGGGATGGCAAGCTGACCATGGCGGTCTACACCAATCAGCCCTCCCTGCAGTTCTACAGCGGCAACTGGCTGACCGGCACACCGGATCGTCAGGGCCGACCCTACCGGGATTACGACGGCTTCTGCCTGGAGGCCCAGCAATTGCCCGACAGCCCGAACCGGCCCGCCCTCGGCGATCCCTGGTTGCTGCCGGGGCAGCGTTATCGCCACCAGACCCGTTATCGCTTTATTCCTGCCCCCTGACAGCCCCGCTCGGGCAGATGAAGGGGCCCGGGCGCGCCGCCACGTCATGGCGGCCCCGATGGCACCGCCGAGTCAGCCGGGGTGAGGCCGGCCGCAGGGCCCGCCGCTCCTCATTGCACACCAGCCCAAGGAACCGCACCGTGATGGATGACAACTACCTCGCCGCCCCCGACCGCTACCAGCGCCAGCCCTACCGACCGGCGGGCCGCCACGGCCTGCGCCTGCCCGGCATCGGTCTGGGCCTTTGGCACAACTTCGGCGCCGGGAGCGATCCCGCCACCGCGAAGGCCATGGTGCATCAGGCGTTCGATCTGGGGATCACCCACTTCGATCTCGCCAACAACTACGGGCCGCCGCCGGGATCTGCCGAACTGACCTTCGGCACGCTGCTCAAGAGGAGCCTGGCTCCCTATCGGGATGAACTCATCATCGCCAGCAAGGCGGGCTACGTGATGTGGGACGGCCCCTACGGCGATGGCGGCAGCGCCAAGTACCTCTTCGCCAGCCTGCACCAGAGCCTGCGCCGTCTGGGCCTCGACTACGTGGACATCTTCTATCACCACAGGCCGGATCCCCGCACCCCGCTCGAGGAGACCTGCCAGGCCCTGGCCCTGATGGTGCGCCAGGGCAAGGCGCTCTACATCGGCCTCTCCAACTACCCGGCACCGCTCGCGGCCAAGGCTGCCGCTCGGCTGGCGGAGCTCGGCACCCCCTGCCTGGTCAACCAGCTCAAATACTCCCTGTTCCAGCGCGATGTTGAACCCGACACCCTGCCGGCCTGCCGGGAGCACGGCATGGGGGTGGTCGCCTTCTCCCCCCTGGCGGGGGGGCTGCTGAGCGATCGCTACCTGGCGGGCATTCCCGCGGATTCCCGCGCCGCCAGTGCCAGCCCCTTCCTCACGGCGGACCAGATCACCGAGGAGAAGCTCGCCACCGTCCGCGCCCTGCATGCACTGGCCCTGCAACGGGGTCAGTCCCTGTCGCAACTCGCACTGCAATGGGTGCTGCGCGACCCCGTGGTGAGCTGCGCCCTGATCGGCGCCAGCCATCCACAACAGATAAGGAGCGCCGTCGACGCCCTGGGGCAGCCCCCCCTGGACGATGATCTTCAACAGAAAATCCTGTCCATACTGGCCTGACAGCCCAAAAAGATCATAAAACCGAGGACATCTGGCGTGACTGCCCTGTCAGAACGTGACGGGGCAGTCATGGCTTCTGACAGCATGCGGCAAGCCGCGCCCTGCATGGTCCGCCAGCGCCCTTTCCCGGCCGGAACAGGGCGCTGAAATCCCCAATATTCACTGGTTGCCCGCGCGATTTTCCGCCATCATTGGCCCCCCCGACCCGTTCGGGGTTGATTTTATCCAGACCCCATAACTAAGAGATCTGCACCATGACCGAATCCTACGCCCTGTTCGTCGCCTTTGTGCTGGGCATAGTGGAAGGCCTGACCGAGTTCCTCCCCGTCTCCTCCACCGGCCACATGATCATCGTCGGCCACCTCCTCGGGTTTGAAGGACCCAAGGCCGCCACCTTCGAGGTGGTGATCCAGCTTGGCTCCATCCTGGCGGTGGTCGTCATGTTCTGGCGCCGCCTGTTCGGACTCATCGGCATTCACTTCGGTCAGAAACCGACCCCGGGCCACGCGACCCTCTCCCTGGTGCACGTCATCCTCGGCATGCTGCCCGCCGTGGTCGTCGGGCTGGCTATCCACAGCTGGATCAAGGCCAATCTGTTCGGGCCGGAAACCGTGATGTATGCCCTGGTGGCCGGCGGCATCCTGCTCATCATCGCCGAAAAGTTCCGCCCCGCCGTGACCGCGGAGACCCTGGACGACATCAGCTACAAGCAGGCCTTCGGCATCGGCCTGTTCCAGTGCCTGGCACTCTGGCCCGGTTTCTCCCGCTCCGGCGCCACCATCAGCGGCGGCATGCTGATGGGCATCAGCCGCCACGCGGCAGCGGAATTCTCCTTCATCATGGCGGTACCCATGATGATCGCGGCCAGCGGCCTGGATCTCTACAAGAGCCGCGATTTCCTCTCCATGGCGGACTTCCCTATGTTTGCGGTGGGCTTCGTCACCGCCTTCGTGGTGGCCATGGTCGCCATCAAGACCTTCCTGGCGCTGATCCGTCGTCTCGACTTCATCCCGTTCGCCATCTACCGCTTCCTGCTGGCCTTCGTCGTCTACCTGGTCTTCGTGGCCTGATGGGCTTCGCCGCCAAGCAACAAAAAAGGGACCCGAGGGTCCCTTTTTTCATGCCGTGATACCGCCTCAGTCGCGCAGCAGCCCGCGATCACCGGGCAGCCGTGAGCCCAACTCAATAGAGGTGCTGACTGATGCCGTTGAGCAGCCGTGACAACCCCTTGGTGAACTGCACGGGGGCATCCTGCACCGTGTAGCAGAGGCAGCCGTCCGGGGTGTGGGGGCTGTGGGCGTGGCTGGCGTCACGCCAGATGAAATCCCCCGCCTGATAGCGGGTGTCGCCATCCTCGATGGTGCCCGCCAGCAGCAGGGTCAGCTCATATCCCTTGTGGGTGTGCTCCGGGATCCGGCCCCCCGCCTCGATGTGGAGCAGGTTGGCCCGCGCCCCCATCTCGTCCAGGGGCAGGCTGACCTGACGGATGGCCCCGAGATGACGCCACCTGGGGGCATGATGCCGTGCCAATGCCCGCGGCAGCCGGTAACTGTGACCCGCCACCCTGAGCTCTGGCCTCGGGCTCTCGGGAAGGGCGAGCGCCGCCTCCGTCGCCACCGGCTGTTGCAGTATGCCCGCCAGCATGGCATCGAATCCGGCGGGCAGCGCCTCGTCCGGCGCGTCAGGGGCGAGATGCTGGCACGCCAGCGCCTCTTCAAATTGCTTCACCCGGGCGGCGCACTCGGGGCAGAACTCGCAATGGGCGGAGACACCGACGGCCAGCGGCAGAGGCAGCTCGTCGGCAGCGAAGGCGCGCAGCATGGGTTCAGTCGGATGGGTCTTAATCATGGCCTTGCTCCACTTGTTCCTTCAGTTTCTGTAGTGCCAGCCGCAGCCGGGACTTGATGGTGCCAAGGGGCACGCCGAGCCGGTCGGCCAGCTCCTGCTGGGAGAGCTCCTGCAGGTAGATGCCGCGCACCACCTGCTGCTGTGGCTCCGGCAGCGTGGCGACATAGTGGGCCATCTGGCGGGTCAGCACCGCGTCTTCACCGCCGCTCAGGTGCTCCTCTTCGGCCCGGAACTCCAGCAACGGCCAGATCTCCTCGGCGCAGAGCTCCTCCTTGCTGGCGCGGCGGCGGCGCAGCATGTCAAAGCTCTGGTTGCGCATCACTGTGTAGATCCAGGTGGTGGCGGCGCCCTTGTCGGGGTGATAGAGCCGTGCCTTCTGCCAGACCAGCAGCATGGTCTCCTGCACCAGTTCCATGGCGTTGGCCTCGCTGCCGAGGTGGCGCAGCCCGTAGCTGCGGATGCGCGGCGCGAAGTGGTGGAACAGGGTGGCGAAGGCAGCCTTGTCGGCACGCTCGGCCACCCGGACCAGCAAAGATGTGAGGTCGCCGTCTGGGTTGTCCATGGGGGGCGATGTCCTGCGTGGAGCCGGTTGTGGTTGGCCAGTATATGCCATTGCGCCATCCCTCGCGTGTGGTGTTCACCCCCAATACGGTGAGCGAGGAAAAAGGATCACCGGGAAGGGGAATTCAATGGCTCGCGACCAGCAGACCGCTCAGCAGGGAGAGGGTGGGCTGGTTGTCCTTGGCCGCCACCAGCCACTGTTTTTGCTCCACCGGGATGGGCAGCACCTCCAGCCAGCGCTGGGCGACCCAGCTCGCATCCTCCCAGTCCGGCTCCGGATAGAGGGCCGCGTACTCCGGATAGTCGTTGAACACATCCTGTAACGCCTTGGCCAGGGAGTGCTGATCCGCCTGGAGCCTGCCGCTCTGCCAGGGGGGCAGGGGATCCACCTCGCCGACCCGCAGACCGTCCTCTTCCTGCCAGAGATCCGTGATACGCACCCGCTCCACCCCGAGCACCGTGATGCCGAGCAAACCATCGGGCAGCAGATCGAAATCGATGATGCGCACCCGGGTGGCGATGGGGTACATGTTGCGAAGCGCGTCGGGCTGGCGGGGGTCCAGCATGCAGAGCGCGAACTCCCGCTCCCGGGACTCGGCGATCATGCGCTGGTATCTGGGCTCGAAGATGCGCAGCGGCATGATGCCGCCCGGCAGCAGGTGAGCGGAGAGTGGAAACAGTACCAGTGTCATGGGAATCATCCTCCAACGGCTTCCTCAAAGGATACGACCGCCACGGGAAGCGGGATCATTCAGATCGAATCGGTATAAATAACCCTGTCATAATCAGGGGAAAATAGCCTGGACAAGCCGTTTCGTTATGCAGTAGAAATGGATAACCACCACTTATCCAAATCAATATCCTGCAATGTGGCGGAAAACGCAGTGAAATATCCGCCACGCCCACGGGTGCGGGCCGTTCCTATAGTTTTCTCGGCCCGATGCGGGTAAAATTCACGCCCTTATCCAGTCAGTCACTTTTCGACGCGCAACCTCGGTGGTCAGTTATGAAAGAGCATATTCATCATCTACTTGAACAAACGGTAGCCAATCTCAAGTCCGCAGGCGTCCTGCCCGCCGACCTGGAAGCCCGGGTGCAAGTAGACCGATGCAAGGAGAAGGCTCACGGCGACCTGGCCACCAACCTGGCCATGCTGCTGGCCAAACCGGCCCGCAAGAATCCCCGCGAGCTGGCCGCTGCCATCATCGAGCACCTACCTGCCTCCGATCTGATCGCCAAGGTCGAGATCGCCGGCCCCGGCTTCATCAACTTCTTCTTCGACCCGAGCTGGCTGGCCGGTCAGGTGGAAGCCATGGTGACCTCCGACAACGCCAACGTGAAGCTGCCGGCGCCGCAGACCGTGGTGGTGGACTACTCCGCCCCCAACGTGGCCAAGGAGATGGCGGTGCACCACATCCGCTCCACCGTGCTCGGTGACGTGGCCGCCCGCGCCCTCGAATTCCTGGGCCACAAGGTGGTGCGTGCCAACCACATCGGCGACTGGGGCACCCAGTTCGGCATGCTGATCGCCTATCTGGAGAAGATGGCCAACGAGCACGCCTCCGACATGGAGCTCAAGGACCTGGAAGCCTTCTACACCCAGGCCAAGCGTCACTATGACGAAGACGAAGCCTTCGCCGAGCGCGCCCGCAACTACGTGGTGAAACTGCAGGGTGGCGATGAGTACTGCCGCACCATGTGGAAGAAGCTGGTCGACATGACCATGGAGCAGAACCAGCGCAACTACGACCGTCTGAACATCTCCCTGTCCAACAAGGACATCATGGGCGAGTCCATGTACAACGACATGCTGCCGCAGATCGTTGCCGACCTGAAAGCCAAGGGGCTGGCAGTCGAGAGCGAAGGGGCCACCGTGGTCTTCCTGGACGAGTTCAAGAACAAGGATGGCGAGCCCATGGGCGTCATCATCCAGAAGAGCGACGGCGGTTTCCTCTACACCACCACCGACATCGCCTGCGCCAAATACCGTTACGAGAACCTGGGCGCCGACCGGGTCATGTACTTCATCGACTCCCGTCAGCACCAGCACCTGATGCAGGCCTGGACCATCACTCGCAAGGCCGGCTATGTGCCGGAGTCCGTGCCCCTCGAGCACCACGCCTTCGGCATGATGCTGGGCAAGGACGGCCGTCCCTACAAGACCCGCTCCGGCGGCACCGTCAAGCTGGTCGACCTGCTGAACGAAGCGGAAGAGCGCGCCAGCGCCCTGCTGGAGAGCCGCAACAGCGACCTCTCTGCCGAAGAGAAGGCCCAGGTGGTACACGCCATCGCCATGGGCGCGGTCAAGTATGCGGATCTCTCCAAGAACCGCACCACCGACTACATCTTCGACTGGGATCTGATGCTGTCGTTTGAAGGCAACACCGCCCCCTACCTGCAATACGCCTACACCCGTATCCAGTCCATCTTCCGCAAGGCCGGCGTCGATGCCGATACCCTGAGCGGCAAGGTGGTCCTGAGCGAAGACGCCGAAGAGACCCTGGCCCAGAAGCTGATCCAGTTCTCCGACGCGGTCAACGGCGTGGCGGACAAGGGGATGCCGCACCTGCTCTGTACCTATCTGTACGAGCTCTCCGGCAACTTCATGACCTTCTACGAAGCCTGCCCGATCAACAAGGACGGCGTGGACGAGGCGACCCGCCAGAGCCGTCTGCTGCTGTGCGCCGCCACCGCCAAGGTGCTCAAGCTGGGCCTGGGCGTGCTGGGCATCCACACCCTGGAGCGCATGTAATAGATGGCGACCCGGGATTACGTCGGCAACAGCCCGAGACGACGGGCGGGTGGCCGTAACATCAAGAAAGCGGCCCCTCGCCGCTTTCCTGTTATCCCGGCACTGCTGGCCGGGGCCCTGGTCGTCGGTTTCGGCGCCTTCCTCTACCTCATCAACGGCAAGGGCGCCGATGCCCCCACCATCGAAGAGCAGGTGAAGGCCAACAAACCCAAGGCACAGGGCAATACCCTGCCCCAAGAGAAGTGGAGCTACATCGAGCGGCTGGAGAACAAGCAGGTGGACATCATAGAGCCGCCGCCCCAGCCGGGCGTGCTGCCGCCCCCGCCCGCCGAGACCATGACCCTGCAACCGGAGGCACTGCCCAAGCCGGTTGCGACCGACATCCCCCAGCCGGGAACCCCCATCGGTCAGGTGAAGCCCTATCAGCCGCAACCGGTGCAACCGGCCAAGCCGGCCACCGGTGCCCCGGTCGCCAGCGCCCGGGAGCAGGTGATCGACCAGAAGGCCGAGCGTGAGCGGATGGAGCGGGAGATCCGCGCCGAACTGGAGCGGGAGCGTGCCGAGGCCGCCAAGGCCAAGGCGGCGACCCAGACTGCACAGACCGCAGCCGCCGACGGCGGTCGCTACATGATGCAGTGTGCCGCCCTGCGCTCCCAGGATTCCGCAGAATCCCTCAAGGCGCGCATCGCCTTCACCGCCGGGCTCTCCTCCAGCCTGCAGGTGGTGAACGGGGCTGGTGGCGCCGTCTACAAGGTGATGGTCGGTCCCTTCAACGGCAAGGCGGCGGCCGACGCGGCCAACCGCAAGCTGCAGGGCTCGGGCATCAGCGGCTGCATCCCCAAGAAGGGGTGATCGCCGCGTCCATGCACAGGGCCGGGTGGCAACACCCGGCCCTGTTTCTTTTGGCGCCATCCCGCGCCCACCCGATCCCTCCCCCGCGATCCGTGCTCGGCACAGGCTTGAAAAGCCGTTTTGCCATCCCCATCTTTTCCTCCATGCACAGTCAGGCCGTCATTCGGCTCAAGCGAGGTAAGTAAAGTGACTACCATAGTTTCAGTTCGCCGCAACGGTCAGGTCGTCATCGGTGGCGATGGCCAGGTTTCTCTTGGCAACACCGTCATGAAGGGCAACGCCCGCAAGGTTCATCGCCTCTACAACGGCAAGGTACTGGCTGGTTTCGCCGGCGGCACCGCCGACGCCTTCACCCTGCTCGAGCGCTTCGAAGCCAAACTGCAGGCCCATCAGGGCAACCTGGAGCGCGCCGCCGTGGCGCTGGCCAAGGACTGGCGCACCGATCGCGCCCTGCGCCGCCTCGAGGCGCTGCTGGCCGTCGCCGACGAGCACAAATCCTTCATCATCACCGGCAACGGTGACGTGGTGCAGCCGGAGCACGATCTCATCGCCATCGGCAGCGGCGGCAACTTTGCCCAGTCTGCCGCCATCGCCCTGCTGGAGAACACCGAGCTCGACGCCAAGAGCATTGTCGAGAAGTCCCTCAAGATTGCGGGCGACATCTGTGTGTTCACCAACGGCAACCACACCATCGAAGTGCTGGATTATTCAGCTAAATAAGTCGGCGAAATAGGGCCGCCAAATAAGGCCGCCAGCCAAACCCCATTTTCCAAGGGGTGGGCCCTGCCCGCCCCGGATACAGGAACGCCATCATGTCCGAGATGACCCCGAGAGAAATCGTCCACGAGCTGGACAGACACATCATTGGTCAGGCCGACGCCAAGCGCGCGGTCGCCGTCGCCCTGCGCAACCGCTGGCGCCGGATGCAGCTCTCCGAGGAGATGCGCCACGAGGTGACCCCGAAGAACATCCTGATGATCGGCCCGACCGGCGTCGGCAAGACCGAGATCGCCCGTCGCCTGGCCAAGCTGGCCAACGCCCCCTTCATCAAGGTGGAAGCGACCAAGTTCACCGAAGTGGGCTATGTGGGCAAGGAAGTGGACAGCATCATCCGCGATCTGACCGATGTCGCCATCAAGCTGGTGCGCGAGACCGAGATGGAGAAGATGAAATACCGCGCCGAGGAAGCCGCCGAAGAGCGCATCCTCGACGCCCTGCTGCCCAACCCGCGCAACAGCTGGGGCGAGGAAGAGAAAGCCGACAACGCCAACACCCGCCAGATCTTCCGCAAGAAACTGCGGGAAGGTCAGCTGGATGACAAGGAGATCGAGCTGGATCTGGCCGCCTCCCCCATGGGTGTCGAAATCATGACCCCGCCGGGCATGGAAGAGATGGCCAACCAGTTGCAGGGGCTGTTCCAGAACCTGGGCCAGAACCAGAAGAAGAAGCGCAAGATCAAGGTCAAAGAGGCCATGAAGGCGCTGATCGAAGAGGAAGCGGCCCGCCTGGTCAACCCGGAAGAGCTGAAGCAGAAGGCCATCGCCTCCGTCGAGAACAACGGCATCGTCTTCCTCGACGAGATCGACAAGATCTGCAAGCGCGGCGAGAGCTCGGGCCCGGACGTTTCCCGTGAAGGGGTGCAGCGCGACCTGCTGCCGCTGGTCGAGGGCTGCACCGTCAACACCAAGCACGGCATGGTCAAGACCGATCACATCCTGTTTGTCGCCTCCGGCGCCTTCCAGATCGCCAAGCCGTCCGACCTCATCCCCGAGCTGCAGGGCCGCCTGCCGATCCGGGTCGAGCTGACCGCCCTGACCACCGAAGACTTCGAGCGCATCCTGACCGAGCCGAACGCCTCCCTGACCGATCAGTACAAGGCGCTGATGGCCACCGAAGGGGTCAACATCGAGTTCACCCAGGATGGCATCCGCCGTCTGGCCGAAGCGGCCTGGCAGGTCAACGAGCGCACCGAGAACATCGGCGCCCGTCGTCTGCACACCGTGATGGAGCGGCTGATGGAAGACATCTCCTATGACGCCTCCGAGAAGTCAGGCGAGACCTTCGTCATCAACACCGACTACGTCAACGCCCACCTCGGCAAGCTGATTGAAGACGAGGATCTGAGCCGCTTCATTCTGTAACAGGTTGATCGATAACGAGGATCCGAGCGGTTTACTATCCTGCTCAATCCCATAGCAAGACGCCTCCCCTGTGGAGGCGTCTTCGTTTTCAGCGTTCTCCCGACTCGCAGCCGCCCCGGGTCGCGTCATCCTGCGCGGCACGCTCCTCCCTTCCCGCCAGCCAGAGCGCACTCATCAGCAGCAAGGCCGTCAGGGCGAAGGTGACCCGGGTGGCGAACGCCAGCTCGTCCGCCGTCGCGAGGGCGAGATCGGGCCGCCCCGCCATGGCGGCGAACAGGCCCCCCAGCCCCGCCGCCCCCGTCAGCTGGCCCAGGTTGCGCGACAGGGTCAGCAGCCCGGCCACGGCGCCCCGGCTCGCCCCCTCTGCCTCCCCCACCACGGCGCTGTTGTTGGCGGTCTGGAACAGGGCATAACCGGCGGTGAGCAGCAGGATGGGCAGCAGGTAGCCGAGGGGCCCGAGCGCCCTGTCCAGCAGGGCCAGCAAGACGGCGGCCACCACCATGAGTCCCAGGCCGAGGCGCACCACAGGGTTCGCCCCCACCCTGTCCACCAGCCAGCCGGCGGGCATGCCGGACAGCGCCGCCAGCAGCGGGCCCATGGAGATCATCAGCCCCACCGTCCCCATGTCGAGGGCAAAGGCGCCGTGCAGGTAGAAAGGACCGATCAGCAGCGTCGCCACCATGACGCTGGCCACCAGCGCACTGGCGATGATCCCGCCTCTTTGCCTGGACGCCCCCAGCAACGCCAGGGGCAGCAGGGGGCGACGGGCGCCCGAGTCGGCACGTACGAAGAGCGCCATGGCGACGAGCGCCCCTATCCCCGGCCAGGCTCCGAGCGGGCTGCCCCGGGTCAGTGCCAGCCCGTAGCAGAGCAGCGCCGTCACCAGCAGCAACAGACTGGTGAGCGGGAGGCTTCCCTCGGCAGAGCCCGCCTCATCCCGGGGCAGATCGCGCCAGGCACACCCCAGCGCCAGCAACGCCAGGGGGAGCAGCAGCAGGAAGGGTGCCTGCCAGCCAAATCCGCCGATCAACAGGCCGCCGAAGGAGGGGCCGAGCGCCGTGCCGCAGGCCGACAGGGTGCCGAGCAATCCCATGCTCCAGCCCCGTCGGGCTGGCGGCACCAGCTCTCCTGCCATGGCCAGCGAGAGCACCAGCATGCAGGCCGCACCCGCCCCTTGCAGGGTGCGAGCGGCAATGAGCCAGCCAATGGAAGGGGCCAGGGCGCACAGCAGGGAAGCCAGCGCAAAGACCCCGGTCCCCCAGAGCAGCAGGCGACGCCGCCCCAGACGATCGCCGAGCCGGCCCGCCACCACCGTCAGACTGGTGATCCCAAGCAGGTAGGCCACCAGCACCCATTGCAGGCTGGCGAAGGGCACGCCGAAGTCCCGCCCCAGGGCAGGCAGCACCAGGTTGGCCATGCTGCCCGCCAGCATGGGCAGCAGGGTGGCGAGCCCGAGCCCCGCGAGACCAAGACGGCGCGTCACGGGAGGGGAAACAAGAAGTGGTGTGGACATGGCAGTCTCTCCGGCAAGTGATGATGCACCCAGGCTAGCGGGGGTAGTGACAAGGCGGAAGACGCACGGATTGCAGCTTATAGTTGCGCCAGACGCCATATGAAGAGACGGCAACTCGCGTATCATGAAGGGGTCGCCCGTCAGGCGCCGCCTGCGAGGAGACGACCATGACCCCGGATTTCAACCTGCTGATCACCCTGGATGCCCTGCTGGAAGAGGGCAGTGTGGCGGGCGCCGCCAGACGGCTAGGCCTGAGTGCTTCCGCCATGAGCCGGGCCCTGGCAAGGCTGCGGGAGACCACGGGGGATCCGCTGCTGGTGCGGGCGGGACGCGGTCTGGTCCCCACCCCCCGGGCGCAGATCCTGCGGGATGAGGTTGCCCGCCTGGTTCAGGAGACCCGGGCCGTGCTGCGCCCCCAGCAGGAAGTAGACCCGGCGAGCCTGGAGCGCACCTTCCGCCTGCGATCCAGCGACGGCTTCGTGGAGGCGGTAGGCCCCGCCCTGCTGGCGCGCCTCGCCGTCGAGGCCCCCGGGGTGCGGCTCCACTTTCTGGCCAAACCCGACAAGGAGAGCGGCCCCCTGCGCCGTGGCGAGCTGGACTTCGAGACCGGGGTGATCGGCGCCACCACGGCCCCTGAGCTGCGCACCCAGGCCCTGTTCCAGGACCACTTCGTCGCCGTGGTGCACCCGGACCACCCCCTCTGCGACGGCACCCTGACCGTGGCGCGCTATGCCGCCGCGCGCCACGTGCTGGTCTCCCGCCGGGGCCAGCCTCACAGCCCCATCGACGAGATCCTCGAAGGCCAGGGGAGGCGGCGCACCATCACCACCCTGGTTCCCGGGTTTGCGACAGCGCTGGCCCTGGTCAGGGAGAGCAATCTGGTAGCGACGGTGCCGCACCTGCACTGCGCCAGCCTGCTCGGCGATCTGGTCACCCTGCCCCTGCCCTTCGCTCTGCCAGGGATCCGGGTCGCCCTGCTCTGGCACCCCAGTCAGGATGCCGATCCGGGCCACCGCTGGCTGCGCGCCCTGATACGGGACACCTGCGCCCGGCCCCCCTATCACGCCGGGGCCACCGACACCCCCTGATCCGGGTCAGGCAGCTCCCGGCTCCATCACAGGCCCCTTGTGGCCCGGGCGCCCGCACCCGGGACCTGAAGCGCCTGTCACCACCCCGTCACACCGACATGCCTGTGGCTTGGGCACAAGTGGTGGATCCTTCCCCCTGCCGGACGGGGATCACGGCCCCTCAGAGCGGGGCGGATCACATTGCGGGCAAAAAGATCCTGCCGCCCGCTTCCGAATTTTTTATACGGTCGTATAATTGCGTACAAAATGCATACACCAGGAGCACCAGCCAGATGCACCCCACCCGTCAGAAACTGCTCGATACCGGCCTCGCCATCGCCACCGACAAGGGGCTGCGCGGCCTGACGGTGCGCGAGCTGGCGGCAGCGGCCGAGGTGAACCTCGGCTCCTTCGTCTACCACTTCGGCAACCGCGACGCCTTTATCGACGAGCTGGTGGAGCTCTGGTACGCCCCCCTCTATGACGAGCTCAAGGCGGTGGCAGCCAAAGGCTCCTACCCCTCTGCCATCGCCATGTTCGAGGCCACCATGGAGGCGCTGATCGGTCAGGTGGCGCGCCAGCGCGGCTTCATCAACCACCTGTTTGGCGATGCGCTGGCGGGGGAAGGGGCGGCCCAGCGCTTTCTGCTCAGCCTGCCGCGCCGTCACCCCCTGCTGCTGATCGAACAGGTACGGATGGCACAGGCGGAAGGGTCGCTGGTCGCGGGTCACCCGCTCCAGCTGATGATCTTCATCATGGGGTCGGTCGGCCTGCCGCTGGTGATCGCAGGCAGCGGTCGTCAGCTCGGCTGGCTGCCCGAAGAGGCCGCCCCCTTTCTCAGCCAGATAGACAACCCCGAGGCCGCCAGACAGCGGCTGGTATGGGCACTGCGCGGCCTGCGCCCCACCGACATGAAAGAAGGAGAAACGGCATGAAACAACGCATCGCGATGCTAGCTCTGCTGCTGGCCGTTCTCGGTGGTGACCTCTGGCTGCAGAGCCATCCTCAAGGAGAAGCAGCATGAAACAACGCATTGCAATCGTGGCCCTGCTGCTAACCGTTATCGGCGGCTACCTCTGGTGGCAGGGGCGCCCAGCCGACGGCTCCATCCTCTACGGCAATGTCGACATTCGCGACGTCAATCTGGCCTTTCGGGTCGGCGGCCGCGTCGATCAGGTGCTGGTCGATGAGGGGGATAGGGTAAAAGCCGGTCAACTGCTGGCACGCCTCGATCCGGTTCCCCTCACCCACATCCGCGACAGCGCCCGCGCCAATCTGGCCGCACTCACCGCCGCCAACGCCTTGATCCACAAAGGCTATCGCAGCGAAGAGACCGACCGCGCCCGGGCCGCACTGGCCGCCGCCGAAGCCGCTGCACTGGAGGCCGACCAGCAGTGGCGCCGCCAGAGCGCATTGGCCGCCACCGGCGCCATCTCCCGCGGTCAGCTCGATACTGCCCGCTCCCAGCGGGATCAGACCCAAGCGCAGGTGCGCTCGGCCCGCGAACAGCTCGCCCAGCTCGAAACCGGCTACCGCCCGGAGGAAATCGCCCAGTCCGATGCCCAGCTGGAAGGGGCCAAAGCGGCGCTCGCCAGTGCCGAACTGGCGCTGGCGGATGCCAGCCTGACCGCCCCCAGCGATGGCATCATCATCAGTCGCGCCATCGAGAACGGCAGCATGGTCCAGAGCGGAGCGACCGCCTTCAACCTCTCCCTGACCGCACCGGTCTGGGTGCGCGCCTATGTGGAGGAGCCCTGGCTCGGCCACTTCCCGAGCGGCGCCAAAGTAACTCTCACCACCGACTCGCGGCCGGACAAGCCCTATCACGGAGTGGTGGGATTTGTCTCGCCCACCGCCGAGTTCACCCCGAAATCGGTGGAGACGCCGGATCTTCGCACCCACCTCGTCTACCGGCTGCGCATCGTGGTGCGGGACCCCGACCCGGCCCTGCGCCAAGGGATGCCGGTCACCGTCAGGCTGGCCCCATGAGCTGCGCCATCTCCCTTGAGGGGCTCACCAAACGCTTTGGCGAGCGGGTCGCCCTCAACGCCATCTCGGCCACCATTCCGGCTGGCGGCATCACCGGGCTGGTGGGCCCCGACGGCGCGGGCAAGAGCACTTTGCTGCGCCTGCTGGCCGGTCTGCTGATCCCCGAAGCGGGCACCATCCGGGTGCTGGGGCAGGATCCGGTGAGCGAGGGAGACCTGCTGCGCCAGCGCCTCGGCTACATGCCCCAGCAGTTCGGCCTCTACGAGGATCTCAGCGTGCTGGAGAACCTCACCCTCTACGCTGACTTGCGCGGCGTACTGGAGCCCGAACGCACGCCCACCTTCGCGCGGCTGCTCGCCTTCACCGATCTCGCCCGTTTCACCGCAAGGCCGGCAGGCAAGCTCTCTGGCGGGATGAAGCAGAAGCTCGGGCTGGCCTGCGCCCTGCTCGGCACCCCGGATGTGCTGCTGCTCGACGAGCCGGGGGTCGGGGTCGATCCCATCTCTCGCCGCGCCCTCTGGCAGATGGTGCGCGAGCTGGCCAAGGGGGGGATGACGGTGCTCTGGAGTACCGCCTATCTCGACGAGGCGGAGCTGTGCGACCACGTGCTGCTGATGGCGGATGGCGAGGTGCGCACCAGCGGCACGCCAGCCGATCTGATGGGGGCCATGGCCAGCCGCTGCTGGCTGCTGGAGGCGGGGCAACTGGATGGCCGCGAGCGGCGCGCCCTGCTACGCCGGGCACTGGCTCATCCGGCGGTAATGGATGGCGCGGTGGCAGGGGAGCGGGTTCGCCTGCTGCTGCATCCGGGCATGACGCCCCCACCGCTCCCGGAGCTGCATCTCGCCAACGGCGCCTTTCAACCGGCCCAGCCCCGGCTGGAGGATGCCTTTATCGACCTGCTCGGCGGCGGCCCCGGCGGGGAGTCGAGTCTGGCAGCCGGGATGCGGGAAGCCGAACTGCCGCAGGGGGTCTCCCCCGAGGCGGTGATCGAGGCGCGCCACCTCACCAAGCGCTTCGGCGATTTTGCCGCCACCGATGATGTCAGCTTTGCGGTGCGCCGCGGCGAGATCTTCGGCCTGCTCGGCCCCAACGGAGCGGGCAAGTCCACCACCTTCAAGATGGAGTGCGGCCTGCTGCGCCCGAGCGAGGGGCAGGCGCTGGTGACCGGCATCGATCTGGCCCACAGCCCCTCGGCGGCGCGTCAGCGCCTCGGCTACATGGCGCAGAAGTTCTCCCTCTACAAGCAGCTTACCGTGGCCCAGAACCTCTCCTTCTTCGCCGGTATCTACGGCCTGTTCGGCCGCCACCAGCAGACGCGGATCGACGCCATGGTGACTGCCTTTGCCCTCACCCCCTGGCTCGATCAGAAGGCGGAATCCCTGCCGCTCGGCCTGCGCCAGCGTCTTTCACTCGCCTGCGCCCTGCTGCACGAGCCGCCGCTGCTGTTTCTCGACGAGCCCACCTCCGGGGTCGATCCGGTGACCCGGCGCGAGTTCTGGTCGCACATCAACGCGCTGGCCGACCACGGCGTCACCGTGCTGGTCACCACCCACTTTATGGACGAGGCGGAGTATTGCGACCGCATCGCCCTCATCTATCGCGGCAAGCTGCTGGCCCTCGGCACCCCGGACGATCTCAAGGGGCTGGCCGCCAAAGAGGCGGCGACCTCTTTGCCAACCGGCTCCTTGCCGACCTGTTCTTTGCCAACAATGGAAGAGGCCTTTATCACCCTGGTCGAGCGGGCCAGCGAGGAGGACGCATGAGCATCAACCGTCGGCGACTGCTGGCCCTCTGCCGCAAGGAGACGCTGCAAATCGTCCGTGACCCGAGCAGCATCCTCATCGCCTTCATCATGCCCGTGGTGCTGCTGGTGGTGATGGGCTACGCCATCAACCTGGACGTGGACCACCTGCGACTCGGCATCTGGCGCACCGACGGCGGCGCCCCGGCGGTACGGCTGGAGCAGGCCCTGCGCGGCTCCACGGCGCTGGAGATCCACGGCGGCCCGAGCAAGGCGGCGCTGCTGGGGAGCCTGGAGCGCGGCGAGATCCGCGGCCTGCTGGTGATCGACGAGGGGTTCTCCCGCGCCATGGCGGGCCAGGGCGGCAGCACCCCCAGGGTCTTGCTGCTCACCGACGGCTCCGAACCCAACACGGCAAACTTCGTCACCCACTACGTGCAGGGGATCTGGCAGGGGTGGCTCGTCAGGGAAGGGACCTCCCTGCCGGTGGCGGTGGAGAGCCGCGCCTGGTTCAACCCGGCCCTGGTGAGCCGCAACTTCCTGGTGCCCGGCTCCATCGCCGTGGTGATGACCATCATAGGCGCCCTGCTCACCTCCCTGGTGGTGGCGCGGGAGTGGGAGCGCGGCACCATGGAGGCGCTGCTCGCCACCCCGGTGACCAGGACAGAGCTGCTGCTCTCCAAGCTGCTGCCCTACTACGGGCTCGGCATCGCCGCCATGCTCATCTGCCTGCTCTTCTCGGTGGCCGTGATGGGGGTGCCCTGGCGCGGCTCGCTGATCACCCTGTTCGTGCTCACCACCCTGTTTCTCGGCAGCGCCCTCGGGCTCGGGCTCTTTCTCTCTACCGTGATGCGCAGCCAGTTCAACGCCGCCCAGGCCGCCCTGACGGCGGCGTTTCTGCCGGCCATGATGCTCTCGGGCTTTGTGTTCGAGATCGCCAGCATGCCGTCCTGGCTTAGGGCCATCACCCACCTGATCCCGGCTCGCTACTTCGCCAGCTCGTTGCAGACCCTCTACCAGGCGGGCAACGTGCTCTCCATCCTGGTGGTCAACGCCCTCTGCCTGTTGCTGCTGGCCGCCTTCTGGCTCGCCCTCACCGCCCGCAAGACGCGGCGCACTCTGGAGTAAACATGCTTATCCGACTCTGGTGGCTGATCCGAAAAGAGTTGCAGGCCCTGATGGGCAATACCCAGGGACGCTTCCTGCTCATCATGCCGGTGCTGCTGCAAACGGCCCTGTTCCCCTTCGCCGCCACCCTGGAGGTGACCGGCAACACGCTCGCCATCTACGACCAGGATGGGGGGGCCCAGAGCCGGGAGCTCATCGAGCGCCTCACCCACATGCCCGCCTTCACCACCATCATTCCGGTGAAGGGCGAGGCGGGGATGACAGAGGCCATCACGGGGCAGCAGGCCCTGATCGGCCTCATCATCCCCCAGGATTTCTCCCGCCGGCTGGCCAGGGGCGAGCAGGCCAAATTGCAGCTCATCATCGACGGGCGCCGATCCAACGGCGGTCAGGTGGCGGCGGGCTACATCAATGAGGTGATCGCCCGCTGGCAGAGCGAGGGCAAGGGGCCGCCGGAGCTCACGGTGCGCCACCTCTACAACCCCAACATAGAGTTCAGCTGGCACATACTGCCCTCCCTGGTGGCCATCATCACCACCATAGGCTGCCTCATCGTCACGGCCCTGTCGGTGGCGCGGGAGCGGGAAGAGGGCACCTTCGACCAGTTGCTGGTCTCCCCCCTCACCGCGGGCTGGATCATGGCGGGCAAGGCGGTGCCCGGCATCCTGGTGGCGGTGGGCCAGGGCACCATAGTCGCGCTGGCGGCCCGCTTCCTCTATCAGGTGCCGTTTGGCGGCAGCACCACGCTGCTGATGGCGGGCATGGTCTGCTACGGCCTGGCGCTGGCGGGGATAGGGCTCTTCGTCTCGTCCCTCTGTTCGACCCAGCAGCAGGCGTTTCTCGGGGTCTTCTCCTTCATGGTGCCGGCGGTGATCCTCTCGGGCTATGTCTCCCCCATCGAGAACATGCCGCTGTTGTTCCAGTGGCTGGCGGCCGTGGATCCCCTCAGCCACTTCATCCTGCTGCTCAAGGGGGTCTTCCTCAAGGATCTCGGCTGGTCGGCGGCCTGGCCCCTGCTCTGGCCCCTGCTCGCCATCGCCGGCGTCACCCTGTCGCTGGCGCTCGCCATGTTCCGCCGCCATATCGCCTGACGTGCCGCCTTGATCAGCTGATGCCGGTCTCGCCCAGTGCGAGACCGGCCTTTTTCCGACATAAGTTTTCACTCCCCGGCAGTTGGTAAACCGGGCTTTCCCTCCACCATCCCTCACCCCGAGCCAGCCCAGAAATCATTAACTGGTATACCTATTTTTGTATAGTGTTGAATTTTCTCGAATTACCCCTGAGGAGATATATAAATAGACACTTGATTTGCATCAATCGCCCGCCCCGACTGACTGGGTAGCCTAGCCCCAGAATGATGTTTTATTACTCCAAACTTGAGGCAACTATGAGCAAAGTCAGACTGGTCGTTGTGGGCAACGGCATGGTGGGGCACCGCTTCATCGAAGAGCTGATCGAGCGGGCCGATCCGGGCCGCTACGAGATCACCGTCTTCGGTGCAGAACCCCGTCCCGCCTACGATCGCGTCCATCTCTCCTCCTACTTCTCCCACCACACCAGCGAAGATCTCTCCCTCGTCAAACCCGGCTTCTACGACAAGCACGGCATCCGCCTGCTGCTCGGCGAAGCGGTGAAAAAAATCGACAGGGCCAACCGCGAAGTGCACTCCAACAAGGGCACTGTGGTCGAGTACGACAAGCTGGTGCTGGCCACCGGCTCCTACCCCTGGGTGCCGCCCATCCAGGGCAGTCAGCACCACGAGTGCTTCGTCTATCGCACCATCGAGGATCTGAAAGCCATCCGCAGCGCCGCCAAGAGCGGCAAGAGCGGGGTGGTTATCGGGGGCGGCCTGCTTGGCCTCGAAGCCGCCGGCGCCCTCAAGGCGCTGGGTCTCGAGACCCATGTGGTGGAGTTTGCTCCGGTGCTGATGGCCGAGCAGCTCGACGGTCAGGGCGGCCAGCTGCTGCGCCGCAAGATTGAATCCATGGGCGTTCAGGTACACACCAGCAAAAGCACCAGCGAGATCCTGATGCATGGCGGCGAGCAGGCGAAACACCGCCTCGCCTTTGCCGATGGCAGCCAGCTGGAAGTGGACGTGGTGGTCTTCTCCACCGGCATTCGCCCGCAAGATACCCTCGGCCGTTACGGTGATCTCGCCATCGCCGAGCGCGGCGGCATCGTCATCGATGATCACTGCCTCACCTCAGACCCCGACATCTATGCCATCGGCGAGTGCGCCGCCTGGCAGGGCCGCTTCTTCGGGCTGGTGGCACCGGGCTACAAGATGGCCCAGATCACCGTCGACCATCTGCTCGGCGGCGACAGCCGTTTCGAAGGGGCGGACATGAGCGCCAAGCTCAAGCTGCTCGGCGTCTCCGTCGGCTCCATCGGTGATGCCCACGGCCGCACCCCGGGCAGCCACAGCTATGTGTTCCAGGACGATCAGGCCGGTGTCTACAAGAAGATCGTGGTGAGCGAAGACAACAGCCGATTGCTCGGCGCCGTGCTGGTGGGTGACGTGGAAGATTACGGCAACCTGCTGCAGATGATGCTCAACGCCCTGCCGCTGCCGAGCCACCCGGACACCCTGATCCTGCCCGCCTACGCCGGTGCCAAGCCGACGCTGGGGGTGGATGCCCTGCCGGAAAGCGCCCAGATCTGCTCCTGCTTCGACGTCTCCAAGGGCGACATCGCCAAGGCGGTGGCCGAGGGTCACACCACCCTTGCCGCCATCAAGCAGCACACCAAGGCCGGTACCGGCTGCGGCGGCTGCGTGCCGCTCATCAGTCAGGTGCTCAACGCCGAACTGGTGAAGCAGGGCATCGAGGTCAACAACCACCTCTGCGCCCACTTCCCCCACTCCCGTCAGGAGCTGTTCCATCTGGTCAAGGTGGAGGGGATCAGGAGCTTCGACGAGCTGCTGGCCAAGCACGGTCAGGGCTATGGCTGCGAGGTGTGCAAACCGACCGTCGGCTCCATCCTCGCCTCCTGCTGGAACGAGCATGTGCTGAGCCCGCGCAATATCCCGCTGCAGGACACCAACGACATCTTCCTCGGCAACATGCAGAAGGACGGCAGCTACTCCGTCATCCCGCGCATGGCCGGTGGCGAAGTGACTCCGGAAGGGCTGCTGGCGGTGGCCGAAGTGGCCCGCGACTACAAGCTCTACACCAAGATCACCGGCGCCCAGCGCATCGGTCTGTTCGGGGCCCAGAAGGATGACCTGCCCGCCATCTGGCGCAAGCTGCTGGCAGCCGGATTCGAGACCGGTCAGGCCTACGCCAAGGCGCTGCGTATGGCCAAGACCTGCGTCGGCAGCACCTGGTGCCGCTTCGGCGTGCAGGACAGCGTCGGCCTCGGGGTCTTCCTCGAGAACCGCTACAAGGGTATTCGCACCCCGCACAAGATGAAGTTCGGCGTCTCCGGCTGTACCCGCGAATGTGCGGAAGCCCAGGGCAAGGATGTCGGCATCATCGCCACCGATGCGGGCTGGAACCTCTATGTGGGCGGCAACGGCGGCATGAAGCCGCGCCACGCCGACCTGCTGGCGTCTGACCTCGACCGCGAGACCCTCATCAAGCTGATCGACCGCTTTATGATGTTCTACGTCACCAGCGCCGACAAACTGCAACGCACCTCGGTCTGGCTCGGCAACCTGGAAGGGGGCGTCGACTACCTGCGCGAGGTGATCGTCGACGACAAGCTGGGGCTGGCCGAGACGCTGGAGCGCGATATCCAGACCCTCATCGACAGCTACGAGTGCGAATGGTCGCGCACCCTCAACGAAGAGGAGGCACTCAAGCGTTTCAGCCACTTCATCAACAGCGACAAGCGCGACCCGGACGTCCAGTTCGTCAGCGAACGCGACCAGCACCGACCGGCGACCCCGGCCGAGCGCATCCCCGTCTACCAGATCGAGGTGGAAACCAAATGATGAAGCTTGCCTGCCAACTCAACGACATCCTGCCGGGCACCGGCGTCTGCGCTCTGATCGAGGGTCGTCAGATCGCCCTGTTCCGCCCGAGCGCGGCCGCCGAAGTGTTCGCCATCGACAACCGGGATCCCTTCTTCGCCGCCAACGTGCTGTCGCGGGGCCTGATCTGCGAACACGACGGCGAGCTCTGGGTCGCCAGCCCGCTCAAGAAGCAGCGCTTTCGCCTGAGCGATGGCCACTGTTTCGACAACCCTGCGATGTCGGTTCAAAGCTACCCCGTTGAAGTACGCGACCAGCAGGTCTGGGTCGCCGTCTAACACCAGACCCCACCCCGGCCCTCCCCTTCACAGGTGAGGGAGCAAAAAGCTCCTCCCCCTTGACAAGGGGGAGGCAGGGAGGGGGTTAAAAAACAGTCAGGGCTGCCCGCGGGCGGCCCTCTTGAAGGAAACAAAGATGTATACCGAAACCATCAACAAGTGCGCCGCCAACGCGGCCCGCATCAACCGCTTCGAGCGCAGCGACAAGCTCGGCTTCTGGCTCAGCTCCGCCATGGCGGGGGCCTATGTGGGCCTCGGCATCATCCTCATCTTCACCCTGGGCAACCTGGTGGACCCGAGCATCCGTCCGCTGGTGATGGGGGCCACCTTCGGCATCGCCCTGACGCTCGTCATCATCGCCGGCTCCGAGCTGTTCACCGGCCACACCATGTTCCTCACCTTCGGGGTGAAGACCGGCAAGATCGCCATGGCCGACCTGCTGCGCATCCTGCCGCAGACCTGGGCTGGCAACCTGCTCGGCTCCATCGCGGTGGCGCTGATCTACTCCTACGGCGGCAGCCTGCTGCCGGACACGGGCAGCCTGGCGCACAAGGTGGCGCTGGCCAAGACCCAGGCACCGGCGCTGACCCTGTTCATGAAGGGCGTGCTGTGCAACTGGCTGGTCTGCCTCGCCATCTGGATGGCGCTGCGCACCGAGGGTGCCGCCAAGTTCATCGCCATCTGGTGGTGTCTGCTGGCCTTCATCGCCTCCGGCTACGAGCACTCAGTCGCCAACATGACCCTGTTTGCCCTCTCCTGGTTCGGTGCCCACTCCGAGGCCTACACCCTGGGCGGCATCGGCCACAACCTGCTGTGGGTAACCCTGGGCAACACCGTCTCCGGCGCCCTCTTCATGGGCCTCGGCTACTGGTATGCCACCCCCAAGGCCGAGCGCCCGGTCGCGGTGAGCGAGACCACCACCACTGCCAGCCAGACCCAAACCGCCTGATCAGGAGGCCCCATGGACTACTTGCCCATCTTTTGCCGACTCGACAACAAACCCGTGCTGCTGGTCGGCGGCGGCGAGGTAGCAGAGCGCAAGGCGCGCCTGCTGCTGGATGCCGGAGCCCAGCTCACCGTGGTCGCGCCCGATCTCGACCCCGAGCTGGCGGAACTGGCTGCCAACGGGACCATCGAGTGGCTGGCCGGTGAATTTGCGCCGCAGCAACTGGCGGGCAAGTGGCTGGTGGTAGCCGCCACCGATCGGCGCGAGGTGAATGCCCTGGTCTACCAGAGCGCCAATATGGCGCGGATCTTTGCCAACGTGGTGGATGACCCCAAGCGCTCCAGCTTCATCATGCCGTCGATCATCGACCGCTCGCCGCTGATGGTGGCCATCTCCTCCGGTGGCAAGGCGCCGGTGCTGGCCCGCTTGCTGCGGGAAAAACTCGAGGCCCTGCTGCCCCAGCATCTGGGGGCCGTGGCGACCTTCGCCGGCAGCCTGCGGGAGCGGGTCAAGGCCCGCTTCGCCACCATGGGCGAGCGGCGCTGCTTCTGGGAGCGGCTGCTCGGGACGGATCGGCTCGGGCAGGCACTGGCACGGGGTGATAGCGCCTCAGCCAATCAGCTGGCCGACAATCTGTTTGCCGACGAAAGCCAGACCGGTGGCGAGGTGGTGCTGGTGGGAGCTGGCCCCGGCGATCCAGGTCTGCTCACCCTGCACGCCCTGCGCCAGATGCAGCAGGCCGACGTGGTGGTCTATGACCGGCTGGTCTCGGATGAGGTGATGGCCCTGGTGCGCCGCGACGCCAAGCGCATCTTCGTCGGCAAGCAGGCGGGCAACCACTGCGTGCCGCAGGAGGGGATCAACCAGCTCTTGCTGGAGGAGGCGAAGAAGGGCCAGCGGGTGGTGCGGCTGAAAGGGGGTGACCCCTTCATCTTCGGCCGTGGTGGCGAGGAGCTGGAGACGCTTGTTGGTACTG
Source organism: Aeromonas sp. s6 (assembly GCF_040907815.1). Classification (NCBI taxonomy): domain Bacteria; kingdom Pseudomonadati; phylum Pseudomonadota; class Gammaproteobacteria; order Aeromonadales; family Aeromonadaceae; genus Aeromonas; species Aeromonas sp. s6. Next base: position 34,736 of record NZ_JBFOCN010000056.1, on the reverse strand, counting down.
GCATCGGTTTTCAGGTGGTGCCGGGGATCACGGCGGCCAGCGGCTGCGCGGCCTACGCCGGTATTCCACTGACCCACCGCGATCACGCCCAGAGCGTGCGTTTCGTCACCGCCCACGGCAAGGGGGGCGCCCAGGATCTCGACTGGCCGCTGCTGGCCAAAGACAGGCAGACCCTGGTGTTCTACATGGGGCTCTCCTCCTGCGCCACCATCCGCGAGCAGCTGCTGACCCACGGCAAGGCGGGCGACACCCCGGTGGCGCTGATCGAGCGCGGCACCCAGCCCTGCCAGCGGGTCATTCGCGGCACCCTGGATCGGCTCCCCGAGCTGGCGGTGGGGGTCGAGAGCCCTGCCCTCATCATGGTGGGATCTGTGGTGACCCTGGCGGACCAGCTTGCCTGGTTCGGGCAAGGAGGCGCCGCAGACGCGGCCCTGGCCTCGGCCTGATCGCTGCATCCATTCCAACGCCACCCTCGGGTGGCGTTTCTTTTTCTGCATCTACTGTCATAACCTCTTGTTTTGAGTCTGGTATCCTATGGGCTGTGTCAGCCGGACCACCGAATTCAGGAATTCTGCTTCATGTCCCTCCCCCCCAAGAACAGCGCCAAACAGCGTGAACACGACAGAGCCCGCATCCTCACGCTGCTGCTGGCCGATGACGCCCTCACCGAGAGCCTGCTCGACCCGCAAGGGGAGCAGGACGCAGCGCTTCGGGATCAGACCAGCGAGCTGACCCGGCTGGTCAACAGCCTGCCCGCCGCCGATATCGCCGATGCGCTGGAGTCCCTGCCGCCGGACGAGCGCCATGTGCTGTGGCAGCAGGTGGATGCAGACAAGCACGGCCAGATCCTGGTGGAAGCGTCGGAGACGGTGTGGGACAGCCTCATCAGCGGCATGAGCGACAAGGAGCTGCTGCACGCCCTGAGCACCCTCGACATCGACGACCAGATCTACCTGGGCCAGCACCTGCCCCGCAACCTGATGGGGCGGCTGCTCACCTCCATGGCGCCGGTGGACAGGGACAAGGTGAGGGAGGTGATCCGCTACGGCAAGCACACGGTCGGCGCCATGATGGACTTCGAGCTCATCACGGTGCGGCCCGACGTGACCCTGGCCACCGTCCAGCGCTATCTGCGCCTGCGCGGCCAGATCCCCGAGAACACCGACAAGCTGTTTGTCACCGATCGGCGCAACCGGCTGCAGGGGGAGCTGCCCCTCACCGCCGTGCTGCTGCACAAGCCCGAGACCCTGGTGAGCGACGCGATGGAGAAGGATCCGGTCACCTTCGATCCGGAAGACAACGACGAGGCCGCCGCCCGCACCTTCGAGCGGGACGACCTGGTCTCCGCCGCCGTGGTGGATGCCAGGGGCAAGCTGATGGGCCGGCTCACCGTCGCCGAGGTGGTGGATCTGGTCTATGAAGAGAGCGACACCGACCTGCGCCGCATGGGGGGGATCAGCGAGGAAGAAGACGTGTTCGCCCCCGTCTCCAAGGCGGTCAAGACCCGCTGGGCCTGGCTCGCCATCAACCTCTGCACCGCCTTCGTGGCATCAAGGGTAATCGGCCTGTTCGAGCACACCATCTCCCAGCTGGTGGCGCTGGCGGCGCTGATGCCCATCGTCGCCGGCATCGGCGGCAACACCGGCAACCAGACCATCACCATGATAGTGCGGGCGCTGGCGCTGCAGCACATCCAGACAGGCAACGTCTCCTTCCTGCTGTGGCGCGAGCTGGGGGTGGCCCTGATCAACGGCCTGGTGTGGGGCGGCATCATGGGCATCGCCACCTTCCTGCTCTATCAGGATGCGGCGCTGGGCGCGGTGATGACGCTCGCCATGATGCTCAACCTGCTGGTGGCGGCGCTAATGGGGGTCATCATCCCCATGACCATGAGCCGGCTGGGGCGCGACCCGGCGGTGGGGGCCAGCGTGATGATCACCGCCATCACCGACACCGGCGGCTTCTTCATCTTCCTGGGGCTGGCGACCCTGTTCCTGCTCTAGGGCCCGAGGCTGACCGTCTGCGGCTCCTGCCATGACGCGGGGCCGCTTTCGCGCAAAAACGGCATTTCCCGCCACTGGGCAAGGAATAGTCGTTGAAATGCCAACCCCACTCCTTATACTGGATCCACCTGTTTCCAGCGGTGGATCTGACACAATGGAATACAACACTTCAGAACTGTGCGACATCTATCAGGACATGGTGGATGTACTCGAACCCATGCTCTGCTCCTTCGGCGGCCGCGCCTCTTTCGGCGGCGTCATCACCACGGTCAAGTGCTTCGAATCGAACGGTCTTATCCGTGAACTGGTCAAGGAGAACGGCGTTGGTCGCGTGCTGTTGATCGACGGCGGTGGCTCCATGCGGCGTGCCCTGATCGACAGCGAGATCGCCACCACGGCGGCGGAAAATGAGTGGGAAGGGATCGTCTGCTACGGTTGCGTCCGTGAGGTCGATATCCTGGAAGATCTCGACATCGGCATTCAGGCCCTGGCGGCCATTCCGGTGGGCGCCGACAGCAAGGATAGCGGGGAAACCGATCTGCCGGTCAACTTCGGCGGCGTCACCTTCCTGCCGGATGACCACCTCTATGCCGATACCACTGGGGTGATCCTCTCCCCCGATGCCCTCGACATCGAGTAAACAGCGCTGAGTGAAAATGGGAGCCCTGGCTCCCATTTTTTATGCCCGCTGATGGCGGAAAAGACGCAAAAAAGAGGGCCAGTAAACTACTGGCCCCTTAACTGGAAGCAATGTGAGCAATGTCGTGCCTTCACAAGAAGTCCATCACGTTGGAACAAATGAAGTCTTTCCCGGAAAACAAGTTAACAATAATCATTCTCATTTAACTGTGCAAGCCTTATTTGCGAAGATCGCAAAAAAATTGACCACCCATGGGGGTGGTCAATCTCGTCAGGCTTGTCGCGTAGCAGCTTGTAGGCCAGCCAATCCGGCCTCCCCCACCAGCTTGCGGCTGAGATAGCGCAGCAGCACACCGTAAAGTGGCACAAACAACCCCAGACTTATCAGCAACTTGAATACGTAATCTACGGTCGCGATCTCGACCCAGTGCTCGGCCATGAAGGGATCTGTGCTGCGCCAGAAGGCGATGCTGAAGAAGGCGATGGTATCCACCAGATTGCCGAACAGGGTGGAGGCCGCCGGTGCCACCCACCAGGCTTTCAGCAGGCGCAGGCGGTTGAACACCACCACATCCATGAACTGGCCCACCAGATAGGCCATAAAGCTGGCTAACGCGATCCGGGCAACAAAGAGATTGAACTCTGCCAGATTGCCCACCCCCTGGAAGCTCCCTTCGAAGAAGAGCACCGAGAGCACGTAGGACACGGTTAATGCCGGCAGCATCACGGTCTGGATGATCTTGCGCGCCAGGCCGGCGCCGAAGATCCGCACCGTCAGATCGGTGGCCAGGAAAATGAACGGGAAGCTGAAGGCCCCCCAGGTGGTGTGGAAGCCAAAGATGGTGATCGGCAGCTGCACCAGGTAGTTGCTGCTGGCAATGATCAGGATGTGGAACAACGAGAGACGCATCAGTGCCGTCTGGTACTGAGCCGGAGTCAGGTTCATATTGTGACCTTTTTGGTTAATGGGGTTAGGGAACCCATATCGCCACCATGGCGATAATCAAGGGGCGAGATTATACGCCCCAAAATTGATAGTTCAATCTTTATGCGGTTATCTCAAGGGATTGACTCGCATCGCACGCCAAGCTCACTCCCGGGACTGCCGAGCCAGCCAGAGCAGCGCCTCCGCGTCGTCCGGCTGCACCGCCGCCAGCCAGCAGCCGCTGTAATGTTCGTACTCGAGCCGAAAGCAGCTGCCTTCAAACTCCAGCAGCCAGCTGTGGCGATCCGCCCCCCACTCCCGCTCGAGTGCCGCCAGCTCCCACTCCTGCAACAGGGCCTCTGCCAGAGTCGGGAAGCTGTCCCAGTCAAGGCCCGGGCAGGTCAGCATCACCACCCCGGCTTCCCTGTCTATCTGCGTGATACGCCAGTTCATCTGCGGCTCCTCAACTGCTGCACGAGAGCTCGCCCCCGCAATACCAGCCCGGATGCGGGGTGGCGAGATCCTCGTATTCGGGTTGGTCATCATAGGGGTGCTGCAGGGCCGCAAACAGCCGCTCGAACGGCGCCATGTCGCCCTGCTCTGCCGCCTCTATTACTTGTTGGGCCAGGGCGTTGCGCAGCACATACTTGGGATTGACCGCATCCATCTGCCCCTTGCGCACGCCATCCTCGCTCCCTTCCCGGGCGAGGCGTGCCCGATAGGCCTCAAGCCACCCCTGCCAGACGGCAGGAACCGGCAACAGGGCCAGCAGGCTGGCGGGCCAGTCACCCTGAGCGGTCAATTCCCCCAGCCGTCGCAGGAAGAGGTGGTAATCCACCTTGTGCGCCGCCAGCAGCCGGAACAACTCGCGGAACAGCGCCGGATCCTCCTCTTCCCACACCGCCAGCCCCAGCTTGGCGCGCATCAGCTCGGAGTAGTGCAACATCAGCTGGTGCTCGTACTGGGCCAGGGCCGACGCGAGCGCGTCGCCATCCACATGGCCGGCCAGCGCCTGTGCCAGCTTCTGCAGGTTCCAGTATCCGACCGCAGGCTGCTGATCCAGCGCATAGCGACCATCCGGATCCGAGTGGTTGCAGACGAAGTCCGGCACATAGGCGTCGATGAAACCGTAGGGGCCGTAATCCAGGGTCAGCCCGAGCAGGGACATGTTGTCGGTGTTCATCACCCCGTGACAGAACCCCGCCGCCTGCCACTTGGCGATGAGCCGCGCGGTGCGGCGCACTACTTCGGCAAACAGCTCGGCGCCATCGGTCAGCTCGGGGAAGTGGTAACGCCGCGCATAGTCGATGAGGGCCGGGATCTTCTCCCCCTGTCCGCTCCATGCGAAATACTCGAAGTGACCGAAGCGCAGATGGCTCGGCGCGGTGCGCAGCACGGTCGCCCCGCTCTCCACCTGCTCCCGGTAGACAGGCTCGTCACTGCCCAGCAGCACCAGAGCCCGGGTGGTGGGAATGCCGAGGGCATGCAGCGCCTCGGAAGCCAGGTACTCGCGAATGCTGGATCGCAGCACGGCACGGCCGTCGCCGAAGCGGGAGAATGGCGTCTTGCCCGCCCCTTTGAGGTGCAGGTCCCAGCGGCTGCCATCCGGCGCCAGCTGCTCCCCCAGCAGCAGGGCGCGGCCATCCCCGAGACGCGGGCTGTAGCCGCCGAACTGGTGGCCCGCATAGACCTGAGCCACCGGCTGCATGCCCGGCAGGGGCTGCCCCTGGCCGCAACAAGCGAGCCACTGCGCCTCACTCACCTCCCCGAGCCCCAGCTCCCCAAGCAGCGCACGGTTCAGATGCAGCAATCTGGGGCCATGCAGCGGCTGCGGGGCAACGGGCTCGCAAGCCCAGGGGAGTTCGGTGGCAAAAGTGTTGATCAACTTCATGGTGATGAGGGTTGTCCCTGCGTATGCTCGTGTCACTCTTTATACCGCCGTCGGCTCGTCGAGGCTAACAGGCGATCACGATTATTCATTTCAAGGAGAAGACGATGCAAAAGTGGGTCTATACCCTGCCCCTGCTGGCGCTTGCCTGGGGCCATCAGGCCAAGGCGGCCGACATAGACGCAGGCAAGGCCAAATCCGTGGTCTGTGCCGCCTGTCATGGCGCGGATGGCAAGGCGAGCGTCCCGACCTACCCCCACCTCGCGGGCCAGAACCAGGCCTATCTGCTCAAGCAGATGAAGGCGTTCAAGGGGGGTTCCCGTACCGAGCCACTGATGGTTCCCTTCATGGCGATGCTGACCGAGGCGGACATGGAGAATCTGGCGGCCTATTACGCCAGCCTCAAATAATGCATGGCGCCGACCAACGGGCGCCTTTCCACTGTTTGTTGTGCCAGCCTACCGGCGGCAGTAGTCGATGATCAGGTCCATAAAGGCCTCACCGAAGCGCTCCAGCTTGCGGTGACCGACACCGTTGACCGCCAGCATTTCCTCCTCGGTCATCGGCATGAGCTGTGCCATCTCCACCAGGGTGGCGTCGTTGAACACCACATAGGGCGGCACCTCTTCATCCTCGGCGATCTGCTTGCGCAGGGCGCGCAGCTCCTTGAACAGCCGCTTGTCGTAGTTGGCGTTGTCGAACAGCCCGTTGCGCTTCTCCTTGCGGCTGGAGATGGGCTGCAGGCGGGGGACTGCCAGTTCCAGCTTCATCTCTCCACGCAGCACGGGTCGGGCCGCTTCGGTCAGCTGCAACACCAGATTGCGGGTGATGTTCTGGGTCAGCAACCCCTTGTGGATCAGCTGGCGGATGACGCTCATCCAGTATTCGTGGCTCTGATCCTTGCCGATGCCGTAGGTCGACAGCTTGTCGTGACCGTGATCCTTGATGCGCTGGTTCAGCGATCCGCGCAGCACCTCCACCACATAACCCACCCCGAAATTCTGTCCCACCCGCCAGACACAGGAGAGCGCCTTCTGGGCGTCTTCGGTGCCGTCATAACTCTGGGGCGGATCGAGGCAGATGTCGCAGTTGCCGCACGGCTTGTCGTTGTACTCGCCGAAGTAGTTGAGCAGCACCTGACGGCGGCAGGTCTGCGCCTCGGCGAAGGCCGCCATCACGTTGAGCTTGTACTGCTCCACCTGCAACTGCTGGGGGTTTTCGATGTTGTCGAGCAGCCGGCGCACCCTACCGATGTCGGCGGGATCGTAGAGCAGCAGCGCCTCCGCGGGAGTGCCGTCACGCCCGGCGCGGCCGGTTTCCTGATAGTAGGATTCGATGTTCTTCGGGATGTCGTAGTGCACCACGAAGCGCACGTTGGGCTTGTCGATGCCCATGCCGAACGCCACCGTCGCCACCACGATCTCGATGTCATCCTTGAGGAAGGCTTCCTGGGTCTGCTGACGCAGCTCCAGCGGCAGCCCTGCATGATAGGGTGCCGCCTTGCAGCCGTGGCGGGAGAGCCGCTCGGCCACCTCCTCCACCCGGTTGCGGCTGGAGCAGTAGACGATACCGCAGTTGCCCTTCTGGCTCTGCACGTAGCGAAGCAGCTGCTCCGCTGCCTTGAACTTTTCCACCAGGCTGTAGCGGATATTGGGCCGATCGAAGCTGGCGGTGTGGATGAAGGGATCGTTCAGTTCCAGCCGGTGCAGCATGTCGCTGCGGGTCGCCTCGTCGGCGGTGGCGGTGAGCGCTACCACCGGCACCTGGGGGAACCACTGCTTGAGCCGTCCCAGCGCCGCGTATTCCGGCCGAAAATCGTGCCCCCACTGGGAGACGCAGTGCGCCTCGTCGATGGCGAACAGGCCGAGGGGCAGCTCCGCCAACCGGTCCATGAACTCGTGCTGCAGCAAACGCTCGGGGGAAACATAAACCAGCTTGATCTCGCCTCGGCGCATGGCGGCAAAGTTCTGGATCATCTCCTCCCGGCTCAGGGCCGAGTTGATGTAGACCGCCGCCACGCCGTTGGCACGCAGGGTGTCGACCTGATCCTTCATCAGCGAGATGAGGGGGGAGACTACCACCCCGAGCCCGGGTCGCAGCAGCGCCGGGATCTGGTAGCAGAGCGACTTGCCGCCGCCGGTGGGTTTGAGCACCAGGGCATCGCGCCCCGCCACTATCTGCTCGATGATCTCAAGCTGGCCCGGCCGAAACTGCTGATAGCCAAACACCGCCTGCAACAGGGCAAGGGGATTCTCTGGCTGAGGGTCAGGCAGGGTTTCGGCAATGACGGTCATGGGCTCTCCTTTGGGGTCGCCATTCTAAAGCAGCCGCCGCCCACAATAAACCTGCCATTGCGAGTGTTAAGGAAGTGTTGCAGACTGGCTGGAGTTTTTACTCGGCTTTGATGACAGGGCGGACTCAAGGAATGAAACAGATGCTCAAGAAGATGGCGCTCAGTGGCATAGCCAACCTGTTCGCCGAAAAGATGCCCTTCAACAAGCTGATCGGCATGCAAGTCACCCACTACGACTTCGACAAGGTGGAGCTGCGCATCAAGATGGAACAGAAGCTCATCGGCAACCCTTTCCACAACATACTGCACGGCGGCGTCACCGCCAGCCTGCTCGACGTGGCGGGCGGCATGATAGTCGCAGCCTCCTGCATCGACGAGCTGGAGGACTTCTCCCCCAGCTATCTCAAGGAGCGCTTCTCGCGGCTTGGCACCATCGATCTGCGGGTGGACTATCTTCGTCCCGGTCGCGGCAACGAGTTCATCGCCACCGCCCACATCATCCGGGCAGGAAGCAAGGTCGCGGTCGCCCGCATGGAGCTGCACAACGAAGAGGGCACCCACATCGCCTTCGGCACGGGCACCTACCTCGTCGGCTAATGGTTTTTATTGCATAAAAAGTGCGCTTCTAAGCTGATTTTAATCATTAGAATTCTTACCCCCTCCTCCGCTCAGGGTCCATACTGAAAGTCGGGATTCTGTGCAGAGGGAGGATTGCAGACGATGAGCGCGATACTGGCTACCCAACCATCCAGAGCCTTGCTGACACGACTTGAGGCCATGCGCGAAGAAGTGCAGACCCCAGAGTGCCGTCACTGGTTGGAACAGGAGCTGGAGGGGTATTCTCTCTGTTCACCCCTGCCCTGGTATCGCATCATTGCCTGTCGGCAACGCGGTCACTTCCTGAATCTGAAGACGGGGAAATATCTGACTTGCCATATCGGCAGCCAAACGCTAAGCCAACGCGACCTGGCCCAAGTTCAGTTCATCTATGCCCGTGAACCCGCCGCCCACTATTTACTGCGTCACGATTCCCATATCGAGCCCTGGCCGGAATCACTGCTGGAAGCGTATCGAGAGCAGCTGATCCCTGGTCATCTCTGCCTGCAAGCCTGGCATGAGCCCGTGTCTTCGCTGCGTTCACAACTGATGGAGGGAATAGCACATTTCATTAGTGAGTACCCCAAGCATGCGGCCCTGCAAACCCAACACGGTTTCAAGGCATTGCGGCATCAACACTGGCATATCTGAATGAGCGCCTGGGGCGCAAGGAGGGCACCATCGACAAGACCCACAACGAGATTGTCACAATCTAGAGTGCCGGAGTCAGGATCAGACTCCACCAGTGGGGCCACCGAGCGGTGGCCCTTTTAGTTGGGCAAATGAGGGAAATCGGAGCAGGAGCAGCAATCGGCAATGGAAATGTCAGCTTTGCTTCAACAGACCAAATGCGAAAAGGCCGCTCATTGAGCGGCCTTTTCAAATGTGGTCGGTGTGAGAGGATTCGAACCTCCGACCCCTTCGTCCCGAACGAAGTGCGCTACCAAGCTGCGCTACACACCGATGTCTGCGGGGCGAGAATTTACCGAAAGCCCCGACCCGACACAAGCCTTTTTTTGCATTCACTCTAAAAAAATGGCTTTACGCTCAATAATTCAGCGAGTAGCAGCAAAAATCGCCACAAGGTATCTTTCCGCCTGCCTTCAGCCCTGTCGAGACAACCTGAACTCGGTCGGCCCCAGCAAACGCCGGCTCCAATCCGCCACCACTCCATGTTCCAGCCAATGAGCCGCATGCTGGCGCCAGTTGGGAGAGAGCGCCGGGTTCTCCAGCAGCAGTTGCAGCTCTTCCTCGTTGCGGGCCTGGTTGAACAGGATGTCGGCGGTGCGCTTCACCGTCAGCTCAGGGTAGGGTCTGTCCACCAGTGTCAGCTCCCCCTGCGGATCCACCCTTCCCTCTTCCAGCACCCGCAGCAGCCAGCCACAGCGGCCACTCAGCTGCATCACCTGGGAGAGCTGGCTATAGCCAAAGCGCTGGTTGAGCTTGAAACAGGGGGATCTGGGCTGACTTATCTGGATCAGCGCCTCTCCAAGTCGATAGACATCGCCGATGCAGGCCTGCGCCTCGGTCAGCCCCGAACCAGAGAGATTCTCACCAAAGGCAGCAGGCTGCCAGGGTGTGCGTGGTACAGGCAGCCCCAGCGCGGTTTGCCAAGTCTTCCACCAGGTGTAGTGCTCCGCCGGGTAATGGTGCAGGGCCCGATCCGGGCCGCCATGATGGCGTCTGTCGCTCTGCTCATCCCCGCGAAGGCCGAGGAAATCACACCACAGAGGGGCGTCGGCAGGCTGCTTGTGGATGGCACTGATGAGGCCGGGGGCCTGCTCTGGGTTCAGTTCGGCGCTCTGGCCGATGAAGAGGGAGATCCGCATTCCATTCTCCTGACGGATGGGGGAATGCGGATCTTATCACGGGGCAGGTCAGGCAACTGCCTGCATCTGGGTAGTCATGGCGATCTCGGCGCGACGGCGTTTCTCCGCCCGGGCCATCAGATACCAGCTACCGAAGGTGAACAGGGATACCGACAGCAGGATCAGGCTCGCGATGGCGTTGATCTCGGGCTTCACGCCGAGGCGCACCGCCGAGAACACTTCCATCGGCAGGGTGGTCGAACCCGGGCCGGAGACGAAGCTCGCCAGCACCAGATCATCCAGCGACAGGGCAAACGACATCATGCCACCCGCCGCCAGCGACGGGGCTATCATCGGGATGGTGATCAGGAAGAACACCTTCCAGGGCTTGGCTCCCAGGTCCATGGCCGCCTCCTCGATGGAGAGATCCAGCTCCCGCAACCGCGCCGACACCACGATTGCCACATAGGCGGTACAGAAGGTGGTATGTGCTATCCAGATGGTCAGCATGCCCCGCTCCGCGGGCCAACCCACCAGCTGGGCCATGGCCACGAACAGCAGCAGCAGGGAGAGACCGGTGATCACCTCGGGCATCACCAGCGGCGCCGTCACCATGCCACCGAACAGGGTCCGGCCACGGAAGTGAGGGATCCGGGTCAGCACGAAGGCCGCCAACGTCCCCAGCGCCACCGCCGCGATGGCGGTGTAGAAGGCGATCTCCAGGGAGCGGAACACGGACCCGATCAACTGTTTGTTGTCGAGCAGGCCGAAGTACCACTTGAGCGACCAGCCTCCCCACACCGTCACCAGCTTGGAGGCGTTGAAGGAGTAGATGACCATGATGATCATGGGCAGGTAGATGAACAGCAGACCCAGCCACAGCATCAGCTTGGCAAAACCGAAACGTCTCATGCCTTGCCCTCCAGCTCTTTGGCCTGGTTGCGGTTGAACAGGATGATGGGAATGATCAGCACCGCCAGCATCACCACCGCCAGGGCGGAGGCCACCGGCCAGTCACGGTTGTTGAAGAACTCCTGCCACAACACCTTGCCGATCATCAGGGTCTCCGGACCACCCAGCATCTCGGGGATGACGAACTCGCCCACCACCGGGATGAAGACCAGCATGCAACCGGCGATGATGCCGTTCTTGGAGAGTGGCACCGTGATCTGCCAGAACCGGGTCAGGTTGCGGGCACCCAGATCGGAGGCCGCCTCCAGCAGGCTCTGGTCGTGCTTGACCAGGTTGGCGTAGAGCGGCAGCACCATGAACGGCAGGTAGGAATAAACGATGCCGATATAGACCGCCAGGTTGGTATTGAGGATCTGCAGCGGTTCGTCGATCACCCCGATGCCCAGCAGGACGCTGTTGAGCAGGCCGTTGTTGCTGAGGATCCCCATCCAGGCGTAGACCCGGATCAGGATCGCCGTCCAGGTCGGCATCATGATGAGCAGCAGCAGAACGGTCTGGGTCTCCTTGTTGGCCCGCGAAATGGCGTAAGCCATGGGATAACCGATCAACAGGCAGAGCAGGGTGCTGACCAGGGCTATCTTGAGGGACCCCAGATAAGCCGCGATGTAGAGCTCATCCTCCTGCAGCAGCAGGTAGTTGCCCAGGTTGAGCAGTATGGTGAGCTGATTGTCGGCCCAGCTCACCACGTCCGTGTAGGGCGGGATGGCCACGTCCGCTTCGGCGAAGCTGATCTTCACGACGATGATGAAGGGCAGCAGGAAGAAGAGGAACAGCCAGAAGAAGGGGATGCCGATGACCAGCTGCCGCCCTCCCACCTGTTTGAGTCGTCTCAATACCTTCATGATTGCAGCACCACGCCGCTGTCATCTTCCCAGTAGAGGAACACCTGGTCATCCCAGGTCGGCCGTTTGCCGTGGCGTTCGGCATTGGCGATGAAAGCCTGAACGATTTTGCCCGAGGGCAACTGGATGTGATACACGGAATGGCCGCCCAGATAGGCGATGTCATAAACCTCGCCCTTGGTCCAGTTGAAGTCCGGATGCTCGATCTCTTCCGGCTTTTGCAGGCTCATCAGCAGTTTTTCCGGACGCAGGGCATAGGTGACCTTCTTGTTCTCCGCCCGGGAGCTGATGCCGTGACCCACATAGATGGGCTGCTCCAGATCCGCACAGGCGATGATGGCGTGGTCCTGCTCATCCTCCACCAGCAGGCCGTCAAACAGGTTGACGTTGCCGATGAACTCGCACACCAGCCGGCTGGCCGGGGTCTCGTAGATATCCATCGGGCTGCCGATCTGCTCGATGCAACCGAGGTGCATGATGGCGATCCGCTCGGCCATGGTCATGGCTTCTTCCTGATCGTGGGTCACCATGACGCAGGTCACGCCCACCCGCTCGATGATCTCGACCAGCTCGAGCTGCATGGTAGAGCGCAGCTTCTTGTCCAGCGCCCCCATGGGCTCGTCCAGCAGCAACAGCTTGGGACGCTTGGCCAGGGAACGGGCCAGGGCCACCCGCTGACGCTGACCACCGGAGAGCTGGTGTGGTTTGCGGCGGGCGTACTGGGTCATCTGCACCAGCTTGAGCATCTCTTCCACCCGGGCATCGATCTCCGCCTTGGGCAGGCCATCCTGCTTGAGGCCGAAGGCGATGTTCTGGGCCACCGTCATGTGGGGGAACAGGGCGTAGGACTGGAACATCATGTTGATGGGGCGTTCATAGGGCGGCATGTCGGTAATGTCGACGCCGTCGAGGAACAGCCGTCCTTCCGTGGGTCGCTCGAACCCGGCCAGCATCCGCAGCAAGGTGGACTTGCCGGAGCCGGACCCACCCAGCAGGGCGAAGATCTCGCCCTTGTGGATGTTGAGAGACACGTTGTCGACCGCCAGCGTTTCGTCGAACTGCTTGCTTACCCTGTCTATTTTGACCAGCACTTCTTTACGCTGCTGGCTGCCCTCGAGGGCTTTCTTGTAGGCACTGGAGGCTATCGCCATTACCAAACTCCCAAAGGTGATTCCGGCCTGGGCCGATCCATCAATACAATCTGGCGCCCCGGGATGGGCACCAAGGTTAGGTTCCGGATTTGATCTTGGTCCAACTCCGGGTGATCAGGCGCTGCACCGAACGGGGATGTGCTTCCTGCACATACAGACGCTCAAGCACCGCCTGGGGGGGATAGACAGACTCGTCCTCGCGAACGGCCTTGTCCATGAACTCTCCCGCCTTGATGTTCGGGTTCGCGTAACCCACATAGTCGCTCACCTTGGCGATGACCTGCGGTTCGAGAATGTAGTTGATCAGGGCGTGAGCCTCTTTCACGTTGGTGGCATCGGCCGGGATCGCCATCATGTCGAACCAGAGATTGCCACCCTCCTTGGGGATGCTGTAGGCAATCTTGATCCCCTTGCGCGCCTCCTCGGCCCGGGACGCCGCCTGCAGGATGTCGCCGGAGAACCCGGCCGCCACGCAGATGTTGCCGTTGGCGAGGTCACCGATGTACTTGGAGGAGTGGAAGTAGGCCACATAGGGGCGCACCTTGAGCAGCTGCTCTTCGGCCCGCTTGATGTCCGCCGGCTCATGGCTGTTGGGGTTGAGCCCCAGGTAGTTGAGGGCCGCCGGGATCATCTCGTCCGCCGAATCGAGGAAGGCCACGCCGCACTGGGAGAGCTTCTTCATGTTTTCCGGCTCGAAGATGGTCGCCCAGGAGTCAATCTTGTCGACACCCAGTACTTCCTTGATCTTGTCGACGTTGTAACCGATGCCGTTGGTGCCCCAGAGGTAGGGCACGGCGTACTGATGGCCCGGATCCACCTTCTCGAGCTGCTTGAGCAGCAAGGGGTCCAGGTTGCTCAGGTTTGGCAGCAGGGTGAGGTCCAGCTTCTGGAAGGCCCCCGCCTTGATCTGCTTGGCCAGGAAATTGTTGGAGGGCACGACCAGATCGTAGCCGGTGCGTCCGGTCAGCAGCTTGCCTTCCAGCGTCTCGTTGGAGTCAAACACGTCGTAGACGGTCTTGATCCCGGTCTTCTGCTGAAAGTCACTGAGGGTGGTCTCGCCGATATAATCGGACCAGTTGTAAAAATGAACCACAGGGGCTGCCTGGGTCAGATTTGCAAACCCCAGGGTCAGGGCCAGCGTTGCCATCTTGGTCATGTGCACTTATCAGTCCTCATTTGTGTGATTTTGCCAGTCGCGCATCCATACGCGCCGTCCAACCTGTCGGGTGGTCACCACCCTCCCGGCCGAACTGCGGACCGGGAGGGGTACTCGTCACTCTTACTTGCCTGACTTGATCTTGGTCCAGCTGCGGGTCATCAGACGCTGCACCTTGGCCGGCAGATCCGGGAAGGTGTAGATCTTCTTGAGGGTATCCGGCGTCGGGTAGATACCCGGGTCGGTACGGATCGCCTCGTCCACCAGCGGCGTGGCCGCCTTGTTGCCGTTCGGGAACTGCACCACGTTGGTGATGTTCGCGATCACGTCCGGCTTCATCAGGTAATTGATGAAGGTGTGGGCCGCCTCGACGTTCTTGGCATCCGCCGGGATGGCGATCATGTCGAAGAAGCTGCCTGCCCCCTCTTTCGGAATGGTGTAAGTCAGGCTGACACCGTTCTTGGCCTCGGCGGCACGCGCCTTGGACTGCTGCAGGTCACCGGAGTAACCCACTGCCACGCACAGGTTGCCGTTGGCCAGATCCGAAATGTACTTGGAAGAGTGGAAATAGGCGGTATAGGGACGGATGGAGAGGAACAGCTCCTCTGCCTTCTTCAGTTCATCCGGCTTCTGGCTGTCCGGCTTGAAGCCCAGGTATTGCAGGGCGGCCGGTAGCATTTCGGTCGGCGAGTCGAGGAAGGAGACACCGCACTCCTTCAGCTTGGCCATGTTCTCCGGCTTGAACACCAGATCCCAGGAGTTGACCGGCGCATCGGCCCCCAGCACGGCCTTCACCTTCTCGGCGTTGTAGGCATAGCCGATGGTGCCCCACAGGTAAGGGATGGAGTATTGGTTGCCCGGATCGCTCGGTTCGAGCGCCTTGAGCAGGTCGACGTCCAGGTTCTGCCAGTTGGAGAGTTTGGACTTGTCCAGCTTCTGGAAGACACCAGCCTTGATCTGCTTGGCAAGGAAGGGGTTGGACGGTACGACGATGTCATAGCCCGACTTGCCTGCCAGCAACTTGGCTTCCAGCACTTCGTTGCTGTCGAACACGTCGTAGACCACCTTGATGCCCGTCTCCTTCTGGAAGTTTTCCAGCGTATCCGGCGCGATATAGTCGCTCCAGTTGTAGACGTGCAGCACCTTCTCGTCGGCCATCGCCCCGGTACTCATCATGACCAGCGCCACGGAAGCAGCCATCATTCCCTTTTTAAAAGACATAGTCCTTGTCTCCTAAGCAAATTGTATGCGTAAGCCAACCTGCCCGGTTCCCGCCTATTCCCGCAGCTTTGCAGCCGTCAGGTCCAGACTGAGCCTGGCCAGTTTGACCAATTCATCCACCTGTTCCTCGGTGATCACCAAGGGGGGCGATATGATCATGGTATCGCCGACAGCCCTCATCACCAAGCCATTGTTAAAACAGAACTCCCGACAGGTCATCCCGGCATGGAGCTCGGCCGGGAAGCGACGTTTCGTCTGCTTGTCCTGCACTATTTCCAGCGCGGCGACCAGGCCTTTTCCACGGGTTTCCCCCACCAGCGGATGGTCCGCCAGCTCAGCCCAGCGGCGCTGCAAATAGGGGCCGATACTATCATGAACTCGCTTAACTATGCTCTCCCTTTGCATAAGCTGGATGTTGGCAATGGCCACGGCGCAGGCGACCGGATGACCGGAATAGGTGAAGCCATGGTTGAACTCCCCCCCCTCTTCCACCAGCACCCTGGCTACCCTGTCCCCCACCATCACGGCGCCCATCGGCAGATAGCCGGAGGTAATGCCCTTGGCCAGGCACATGAGATCGGGTTTGATGCCAAAACCTTCACTGGCAAACCAGTGGCCGGTGCGGCCAAAGCCGCAGATCACCTCGTCGGCGATGAGCAGGATGCCGTACTGGTCGCAGATGCGCTGGATCTCGGGCCAGTAGCTCTCGGGCGGAATGATGACCCCCCCCGCACCCTGGATAGGCTCGCCGATGAAGGCGGCTACCTTGTCCACCCCCAGCTCCAGGATCTTCTCTTCCAGCTGGCGGGCCCGGGCCAGACCGAACTCGTGGGCGCTCATGCCCTCTCCCTCACCGAAGTGATAGGGCTGGTCGATGTGGACTATGCCCGGAATGGGCAAGCCGCCCTGGGCGTGCATCCCCTTCATGCCCCCCAGACTGGCCCCCGCCACGGTGGAGCCGTGATAGGCATTGTGGCGGCTGATGATTACCTGCTTATCAGGTTGTCCCTTGCTGGCCCAGTAGTGACGCACCATGCGCAGCACGGTGTCGTTGCACTCGGAACCCGAGCCGGTGAAGAAGACGTGGTTGAGGTGAGAAGGGGTGATCTCGGCCAGCAGGGTGGCCAGCTCGGCAGCAGGGGGGTGGCTGGTCTGGAAGAAGAGGTTGTAGTAGGGCAGTTGCTGCATCTGGCGAGTGGCGGCATCCACCAGCTCCTGACGGCCATAGCCCATGTTGACGCACCACAGACCCGCCATCCCGTCCAGAATGCGCTTGCCTTCGGAGTCTTCCAGATAGACGCCTTCGGCCTTGGTGATGATGCGACTGCCCTTCTTGTTCAGGGCCTGAAAATCGGTAAACGGATGCAGATGATGGCTGGCTTCCAGTTGCTGCCACTCACGGGTGGTGTGCTGCATTGCTTGCTCCTCGGTTCCTTCGATTCGGCGAATCTTGTCGCCATTCATGAGGGCTCGGATGGCCTGCCCGGTCACTGCCATTCACGGGGCTGGCACTCTCTTGCCTGCTCGATGCCTTTCCATGGGGCGAACATCGTCGCCAGTTGATTGCAGGTGATCCCCCTCTCCATTGCGGGAGCGGGCCTCACCTTTACTCGGTGCCGTCCGGGTCGCGGGCGCCGCCGCGAGGCGGGCCTTCGGCCCCTTGCTTGCGATATGACGGGGAGAGGCCTCGCCTCCCCCGGGGACAGATCAGACGTTCAGCAGCAGGAATTCCCGTTCCCAGCGGCTGATCACGCCGAAGTAGGTCTCGTACTCCTTGCGTTTGACGGCCACGAAGGCGCGGATGAAGCGCTCCCCCAGCATGTCCTTGATGGGTTCACACTGCTCCAGGTGGCTCAGCGATTCCTCCAGCGAGCGGGGCAGGCTGTAGGGCAGGTCATAGGCACTCGCCTTCATCTCCTGCATGGGTTCGAGCTTCTCCAGCATGCCGAGGTAGCCGCAGGCCAGGGTGGCGGCCAGGGCCAGATACGGGTTGGCATCGGCCCCGGCGAAGCGGTTCTCGACCCGGCGTGCGCTCGGTTCGGAGAAGGGGACCCGCAGGCCGCAGGTGCGGTTTTCCACCCCCCACTGCACGTTGCGCGGCGCACTCTCGCCAAAGGTGAGGCGGCGGTAGGAGTTGACGTTCGGCGCCAGCAGGGCGGTCACTGCCGGGGTGTATTTCTGCAGGCCGGCGATGAAATGCATGAACAGATCGGAGTTGCCCCCTTCGCTGGTACCAAACAGGTTGTTGCCATCCATGTCTTCCAGGCTCTGGTGGATGTGCATGGCGGAACCCGGTTCGTTGCTCATGGGCTTGGCCATGAAGGTGGCATAGATGCCGTGACGATGGGCGGCCTCGCGCATGGTGCGCTTGAACAGAAACACCTGGTCGGCGAGATCGATGGCATCCCCGTGCAGGAAGTTGATCTCCATCTGGGCGGCGCCGGATTCGTGGATCAGGGTGTCCACCTCAAGCTCCTGGGCCTCGCAGTAGTCGTACATGTCCTCGAAGATGGGGTCGAATTCGTTCACCGCATCGATGCTGAACGACTGGCGGGCCGTTTCCGGGCGGCCGTTGCGGCCCACCGGCGGCACCAGCGGATAGTCGGGATCTTCGTTGCGGGTCACCAGGTAGAACTCCAGCTCCGGCGCCACCACCGGCTTCCAGCCCTGCTTCTCGTAGAATGACAGAACCCGGCGCAGCACGGAGCGGGGAGCGATGTCGATGAGCTTGCCGTTGACGTCAAAGCAGTCGTGGATCACCTGGGCGGTGGGCTCCAGCGCCCAGGGTACGAAACGAATGGTGTTGGGATCGGGATAGAGCTGCATGTCCCGCTCCAGCGGGTCTATCATGCTGTCGTCATCCGGGTACTCGCCGGTCACCGTCTGGGTGAAGATGACCTCGGGCAGCCGCATGCCCCCCTCGCGCAGAAACTTGTTGGCTGGAATGATCTTGCCTCGGGCATTGCCGGTGAAATCCGGAAACAGGCACTCCACTTCCGTGATGCGATTGCTCTCCATCCAGCCCTTGATACTGTCCATGTTAAACCCCGACTTTACGGTTGCCATTGTCAAGGGTGTCTAATATAAGGAACACCCTTGTTAAGAAAATGTAATCGACCACACCATAAAAGCCCGTGATAAAGGCCTTTGTCAAGCAGCGGTGTTTAAAAAACTATAAACAACGGCCTGTATAATGACCAGCGCGGCACCAAATACTAAACACTTTGTGTCACGATCAGCCCACTGCAAGCTCGATGCCAACGGCGGCGGGATCTCGTTCGATACTCAGTCAGACCCTGTCGGAGAAGGCCCATTTCTTTGCAAGGGCGCACACTCCTTATCCAATTTCCTTTGCATGTCTGCATTTTTTTGGTACAAGGCCCGCCCTGATTTGCACTCTCCTGCATGGATTTGGTGCAAAACGGGATACAAGGGCTTGGTCTGACGACAGACAGCCCCCATCAATGGGTAACATTGGGAAACTGACTGGTAGCAAACCGTATGTGTGATTTCATGACAGAAGACCAACTGACCTTCTACAAAGGCCAGATCGAGCGACAAATCCTTGAGCTCGAAGAACGTCTCAACTCCCAGGCCAGCCAGGCTATCGCCACCGATACCAACGAGATGGCGGATGAAATTGACCGTGCCAGTGTCGAGGAGGCCCGTCGCCTGGAGCTGAACCGCATCGAGCACGACAAGTTGCACCTGCGCAAGCTGAAAGGGGCGTTGAAGCGGATCAATGAAGGGGATTTCGGCTATTGCGAATCCTGTGGCGACGAGATCTCTCTCAAGCGGCTGCAGGCCCGTCCCGAGTCCCGCTTCTGTGTTGAATGCCAGAGCACCAAGGAATTCAACGACACTCACGTGTTCCGTCGCGTCGCCTGATGCGGCGAACAAGCCCGGCCTCGGTACGAGCCGGGCACAGGGCAGGTCATGCCCGAAGATGACGCGGCCGGGTGATCCCCGGCCCCTTTCACAGCAAGAGCGTGACAACTTCTGTTAGACTCCGGGCAAGTCCCGGATCCTACAGGAGATCAAAGCGTGAAATGGCTCATCAGGCTGTGCTTGTGCCTGCCATTGCTGGCACAAGCACAGACGCTCACCGTCAAGGTCCCCAGCCGACCGATCAACGATCTCGACAACGAATACCAGCTCAAGCTGCTGGAACTGGCGCTCAACCACGCCGGGCAGCCCTACAAGCTGGAGCGGGTCGACCTCAATCTCAACCAGTACAGCCTCCAGCAGGCGCTTGCCAAGGGCAAGGTCATCAATGTGTTCTGGATGGGTACCTCCAGCGCGCTGGAATCCTCCCTCACCGCAGTACCAATCCCGCTGTTTCGTGGCCTGGAAGGGCTGCGCCTCTCCTTCATCCACGCTGATGCCCAGGAGCGGTTCAACCAGATCAACACCCTGGCAGACCTCAAGAAACTGAAAGCCGCACAGGGGGTGGGCTGGGCCGACAACAAGATCCTGGAACTGGCAGGCATTCCCACCTATGCCGGGCGCTACAGCAACCTGTTTCGCCTGATGAATGACGGCGACAAGCTGGATTTCTTCCCCCGTGGTCTGGTGGAAATCTTCGCCGAACGCAGCGAGCTGGCGGCACAATATCCCAACCTGGTGATCGATCAGCACCTGCTGATCCGCTACCCCTTCGCCGAGTTCTTCTTCGTCAGCCCGGAGTCGCCGAAGCTGGCCAAGGCGATCCAGACCGGCCTCGAGCGTGCCTATGCCGACGGCAGCTTCATGGCGTTCTTTCGGGAGAACCCCAAGATCCGCGAGGCCCTGGCCAGCGCCAATCTGGAGCAGAGAGTCACCATCGCCCTGCCCAATCCCGACATGACCCCCTTGCTCAAAAGCATTCCGGCCCAATATTGGGAATATCCACCGTCGCAGGAGTAAACGGATACGATATCCGGCGTTGAGAATATCCACCACTGCGAGCATGAGCAGACACGGTCTCCGACGTTGGGAATATCCACCGCTGCGAGCGTGAACGGACAGGGTCTCCGGTGTTGGGAATATCCACCGCCGGGAGCGTGATCAGCCGCGGGTCATCCCATCCGGTGGGCGCAGCCCGCCGCAGACGCACAGGAACGCGAGGTCGCCCGGCCTCAATACGCGCACCAGGGAGGTGCCATGAAACGACTGGATGACTGGTTTCGCGACTACGGCCAGAGCCATCAACACCCCGTCAATGTGGCCATCCACAAGGTGGCGGTGCCAGGCATCTACCTCTGCATCCTGGCACTGCTCTGGTGCCTGCCCGCCGGTCCCCTGCCAGCGTCCCTCAACTGGGCGGGGCTGGCGGCCATCCCGGTGCTGGTCTTCTACCTGCGGCTGTCGTTGACGATCTTTACGGGGATGACGGCCCTGACCGCCCTGGGACTGGCCTTCTGCCACGTCTGGCAGGGGCCGCTGCTGTGGCCTGCCCTCATCGGGTTCGTGCTGTTCTGGATAGCCCAGTTCGTCGGTCACCATATCGAGGGGAAACGCCCCTCCTTTCTCACCGACCTGCAATTTCTGCTGGTAGGCCCCGCCTGGGTGCTAGCCAGCCTCTATCGTCGTTTGGGCATCCCTTTCTGAGGGAGGCCAACAGGAGAGACCATGAGACATCTTCAGACCCTTGCTCGCACCCTGCCCCTGCTGCTGGGGGCACTGATGGCCGGCCCGGTGCTGGCCGACAAGGCAGATCCCGTCGGCGAGGTAAGCACCGCTTTCAAGCTGCTCGGCCCCAACCACAAGATCCTGGTGGAGGCGTTCGACGACCCGAAAATCGCCGGTGTCGCCTGCTATCTGGCGCGCCCCAAGACCGGCGGCGTCAAGGGCGGACTCGGGCTGGCGGAAGATCCCTCCCACGCCTCCCTCTCATGCCACCAGATCGGCCCCATCACCCTGCCCGCCAGGCTGAAGGCGGGGGAAGAGGTGTTCGATGTCAGCACCTCGCTGGTGTTCAAGGAGCAGAAGGTGGTGCGTTTTTACGACGAGAAGCGCAATGCCCTTGTCTATCTGACTTACAGCACCAAGTTGGTGGATGGTTCGTACAAGAGTGCAGTGAGTGCCGTCCCCATCATGCCCTGGGGTTGAAACAGCACCACTTATCCCGTGATGACGGTCACTATTTGTTGTAATTTAACCACATCATTATCTACGGAGAGCGCACCATGAGAGTCGCCGTTTTCAGTACCAAGAGCTACGACAAGGAACATTTCCACCAGGCCAACGCCCAGTACGGTTTCGATCTGGAGTTCTTCGACGTGCGGCTGGAGGCCAAGACGGCCCGTCTCGCCCACGGCTTCCCCGTGGTCTGCCTGTTCGTCAACGATGATGCCGACCGCGAAGTGCTGACCGAGCTGGCGCAGTACGGCACCAGGGTCATCGCCCTGCGCTGCGCCGGTTACAACAACGTGGATCTGGCCGCCGCCAAGGAGCTGGGACTCAAGGTGGTGCGGGTGCCTGCCTACTCCCCCGAGGCCGTTGCCGAACATGCGGTGGGCCTGATGATGACCCTCAACCGCCGCATCCATAAGGCGTATCAGCGCACCCGGGACGCCAACTTCTCCCTGGAGGGGCTGGTCGGCTTCAACATGCATGGCCGCACCGCCGGCATCATAGGCACCGGCAAGATCGGCATCGCCACCTTGCGCATCCTCAAGGGGTTCGGCATGCGCCTGCTGGTGAGCGATCCCTATCCGAACCAGGCGGCCATCGATCTGGGCGCCGAGTACGTGGATCTCGACACCCTATTCCGTCAGTCCGATGTCATCAGCCTGCACTGCCCCCTGTTCAAGGAGAACTATCACCTGCTGAACAAGGAGGCCTTCGCCAAGATGAAGGACGGGGTGATGATCATCAACACCAGCCGGGGCGGCCTGCTCGACTCCAACGCCGCCATCGAGGCCCTCAAGACCTCCCGCATCGGCGCCCTGGGGCTGGACGTCTACGAGGAGGAGGAAGACCTCTTCTTCGAGGACAAGTCCAACGAGGTGATCACCGACGACGTCTTCCGCCGCCTGTCTGCCTGCCACAACGTGCTGTTCACCGGTCACCAGGCCTTCCTGACCCGGGAGGCGCTGCACGCCATCGCCGACACCACCCTCAGCAACATCCAGGCCATCGAGAGCCAGGGCCGCTCTGACAACGAAGTGGAGTGATCCCTGAGGCGTTGTCGCCACGCCATTGATCCCGCCGCCGGGTTGTGAGACCCGGCGGCATCGGGTAGGCTACCAGCCCTTTTTTGTACAGGAGTCTGGCCAGCATGTTCATCGGATTTGATTACGGTACCTCCAACTGTGCCGTCGCCGTGATGGAACAGGGCAGCCCCAGGCTGCTGACCCTCTCCGGTTCCCATTACCTTCCCTCCACCCTGCACGCCCCCCACCGGGACGCCATCGCCGGCCTCCTGGCCGAAGGCCTGGCCCCCGTCCAGCAGAGCGAATACCTCAAGCTGCGCGGTCCCGTGGTGACCCGGGCACAAGCGGTGCGCCGCCAGATGCGCGAAGAGGGACTCATCGACGAGCTGAGCTTCGGCGGTGCGGCGCTGGCGCGCTATCTGGAAGAGCCGGACGAGGGCTACTACATCAAGTCCCCCAAATCCTTTCTCGGGGCCTATGGCCTCAAGGCTCCCCAGATCGCCCTGTTCGAGGACATCGTCTGCGCCATGATGCTGCACGTGCGCCGGGAGGCGGAGCAACAGACGGGCAGCACCATCCGCCAGGCGGTGATCGGCCGACCGGTCAACTTCCAGGGACTGGCGGGGGAAGAGAGCAACCGCCAGGCCATCGCCATCCTGAGGGAGGCGGCACGCCTCGCCGGGTTCGAGCGGGTGGAGTTCCTCTATGAGCCGGTGGCCGCCGGCTTCGAGTTCGAAGCGCGCCTCACCGAGGATGCGGTGGTGCTGGTGGTGGACATCGGGGGCGGGACCACCGACTGCTCCGTACTGCGCATGGGCCCGAGCCACCGTGACCAGCTGGATCGCAGCGGCGATCTGCTCGGTCACAGCGGCCAGCGCATCGGGGGCAACGACTTCGACATCCGCCTGACCGTGGAGGGCATGATGCCGCTGCTCGGCATGCACGAGACCCTCAAGACCGGCAAGCCACTGCCCCATCCCCTGTTCTGGGACGCCGCCGCCATCAATGACGTCAGTGCCCAGAGCCGTTTCTACAGCCTGGATACCGCCCGCCAGTTGCAGGATCTCCAGCTCGACAGCCAGCCAGGCAGCAAGCTCCCGCTCCTTGCCAGCCTGCGGGCCCACAAGCTGAGCCATCAACTGGTGTGGCGCGCCGAGCAGGGCAAGATCGCCCTCTCCGACCACGAGCACAATCACCAGACCCTGAACGAGCTGGAAAAAGGGCTGGAGGCGACACTCACCCGCCCCCAGCTGGCCAGTGCTTCCGCCCCCTTGCTGGAGAAGATTGGCGAGCTGATGGACGAGGCTATCCTGGCGGCAGGCGTGCAGCCTGACCGGGTCTTCGTCACCGGCGGCAGTGCCCGCTCCCCCCTCATCAAGGCCTTCATCCAGCAGAAACTGCCCAAGGTACCGCTGGAGGGGGGTGATGACTTCGGTTCGGTGGCCTCGGGCCTCGCCCGCTATGCCGAGCGCCTGTTTGCAGACTGAGACGGCCAGGGGAGCCATGGGCAACAGGTAGACAGGTTCGCTCGGGGCGGGTGTTGCCATTTGCCGACACCCCCTCTTCCCCCGGGGCGACAGAAGCGGTCGGGCTCCTCCCCCCTCGCCCTGCCGCCCGGGCCCGGGGACGGGTATGCTTGTCATACCCACCACCGGAGCCCCTTCAATGCCCAGATACCTGCTACTGCTGCTCGCCCTGCTTCTGCTCAGCGCCTGCAGCAGTGCTCCCCGCTTTGCCTCGCAAGACCTGCAACACCATCACTGGGTGCTCGATCGGCTGGATGGCCAGGCCATCGCCAGCCGCCGCAGCAATCCCCCCGACATCGAGATCGGTGAACACTTCACCGTCAACGGCATCGCCGGTTGCAACCGCTACTTCGGCCAGGGTCACCTCAAGGGGAACAAGCTCTGGGTCACCAGCCTCGGCAGCACCGCCATGGCCTGCCCCCCCGAACTCAATCTGATAGAGCAGGCCGTGCTCGCCACCCTGACGGAGGGGGCCACACTGAGCGGTTCCACCCAGACCCTGATCCTCCAGGGAAAACGGCACCGTTTGGAATACAGGCTGCAAGACTGGGTGTACTAGGGCTCACAAAACCGCTCGCCAGCAGGAACAACTGGCCAGGCTGTGGCACAATATGAGGCATTGTTAGCAATGGAGGCTGCCTCAGCCATGTCGATGGATCGCCTGTTTGGCAAGATCAAGCAACTGCCCACAATTCCGAAACTGCTGCACGAGCTGATGCAGAGTTTCAACGACGAGAATGCCCGCATCGACGAGATCGCGGCCAAGATCGCCATGGACCAGGTGATCAGCGTCAAGGTACTGCGGATGGCCAACTCCGCCGCCCTGCGCCGTGGCAATGAAATCACCTCCATCGAACAGGCGGTGATCCGCCTCGGTTTCAACCGCCTGCGCTCCGTGGTAGTCGCCTCCGGCATCATCAGCAGCTTCAAGGCCCCTCCCGGCTTTGACAAGCTCCACTTCTGGACCCAGACCTTCCAGGTCGCCACCATTGCCCGCACCCTGGCACAGCAGACCACCTCGGTGGATCCCGAGACCGCCTTCACCTGCGCCCTCATTCACAACATTGGCGAGCTGCTGATCCAGAGCACCCTGCCGGAAGAGGCGGGACTCATCAATCTGGCCATCGAGAAAGGCAGCAGCCGGGTCGATGCCCAGCGGGAGATGCTGGGTTACGACTATGCCCAGCTCGGCGCAGAGCTGGCGCGGCGCTGGAACCTGTCGCCCGCCTTCGTGGATGCCATCGCCCAGCAGCTCGACCCCCTCTCCCACGATCCGGTCAGCAAGGAGGCCGTGCTCATCCGGCTCGCCGTCTTCGTCTCCTTCGCCTGGCAGGCCGGCGTACCGGCACAGGCCATCATCGCCCGTTTCCCCAGAACCCTGGCTGACCAGCTGGGGCTGGATCCCGCCAGCCTGGCGGATCAGCTGGAGCAGCTCCACGAGCAGGGCAACGCCCTGGCCGATTTGCTGACCCAGTAGATGTACGACGGCCGATCAGCAGGAGCCGGATCCCCGTCTCATTCTGGCGGATCAGCTCGAACAGCTGCACGAACAGGGCAACGCCCTTGCCGATTTGCTGACCCAATAGCGTCACGGCAGACCGCCCAGCCAAGCCGGAAGCACCGTCTCATTCTGGCCGGTCGTCACATACACACGCCCATGGACGGGATAAGATGGCCTGCGCCCATCCCCCACTCCTGAGCCTCTCTGACACAGTAGATACCATGACCCATCCCTTCCTGTTTCACCCCCAGGCGGCACCCTGGTTCAAAGAGAATGCCGACACCCTGCAGCTCACCCTGTTCAGCGAGCTGGACGCCCCCATCCGCGAGGTGTGGCTGCGCCACGAGCCGGACAACGAGGAGTATCTGGTCGCCATGACGCCGGTCGCCACCCGGGACAGGCTTCAGGTCTGGCAGGTCGAACTGCCGCTGGCCAGAGGGCAGGAGATCCACCTCTACTGCTTCAAGTGCCTCACCGACGAGGAGCAGTGGTGGCTGCACGGGGCAGGCGTCAGCGCCGCCATGCCGCCGCGGGAGCAGCATTTCCGCTTCAACAGCCATCACCAGCCCCCGGCCTGGGTGCAGGATCAGGTGTTCTACCAGATCTTCCCCGACCGCTTCTGCAACGGCGACCCGTCGCTGAGCGTCAAGCATCACGAGTACGAGTACAGGGGCAAGGCGGTCATCAGCAAGGCCTGGGGCGAGCCGGTCAGCCGCCACGAAGAGGGGCACGGCGCCTGTGAATTCTACGGCGGGGATCTGGCGGGCATCGACGCCAAGCTGCACTACCTGCAATCCCTGGGGGTGACGGCGCTCTACCTCAACCCCATCTTCGATTCGCCGAGCAACCACAAGTACGACACTCAGGACTACTTCAAGGTGGATGCGCACCTCGGTACCAATGCCCAGTTTGCCGAGCTGACCCGCAACCTGCACCAGCGCGGCATGAGGATCATCCTGGATGCGGTGGTCAACCACACCTCCACCGAGCACCCCTGGTTCTGCCCGCCGCTGGGCGCCCAGAGCAACCCGGACTCCCCCTGGCGCAGCTTCTACACCTTCGATCAGGAAGGGGATTATGTTAGCTGGAAAGGGATCCGCAGCCTGCCCAAGCTGGATTTCTCAAGTGAACAGGTGCAGGACGCCGTTTATCGGGCAGACAACGCCATTCTGCGCTACTGGATGCGCGCCCCCTACCAGATCGATGGCTGGCGCTTTGACGTCATCCACATGCTGGGGGAGCGGGGCACTGCCGAGGGCAATCGCGGCCATGTGCGCGCCATTCGCGGCGCGGTGAAGCAGGAGAATCCGGACGCCTACGTGCTGGGCGAGCACTTCTTCGAGGCGAGCCAGTGGCTGCAGGGGGATCAGGAGGATGGCGCGATGAACTACTACGGCTTCGCCCACCCCATCCGCGCCTTCCTGGCGGGGCAGGACATCGCCTATCACCCCATCAAGATCAGCGCCACCGAGCTGGATCACTGGCTCAAGCTGGCGCGGGCCCATATTCCGTTCAAGAACCAGCTGGCCCAGTTCAACCTGCTGGACAGCCACGACACCGCCCGCTTCCTGCACCTGCTGGGGGAAGACAAGCAGCGGATGCGACTCGCCGCCACCCTGCTCATCACCTACATCGGCGTGCCCTCCATCTACTACGGCGACGAGGTGGGGCTCTCCGGCGGCAACGACCCGGACTGCCGCCGCTGCTTCCCCTGGGATACCACCGACTGGGATCACGTGCTGCACGACCACTATCGCCGCCTGATCCAGCTGCGCCGCCAGCGCCCGGCCCTGCGTCGGGGAGACATCCAGACCCTCTACGCCGGCCCTCACAGCTATGTGTTCGCCCGTACCCTGCAAAGCGATCAGGTGGTGGTCGCCTGCAACCGCCACCCCACGGAGCCGCGCACCATCAGCCTGCCCCTGTGGCAGACCGCCAGCCCCGCCAGCCGCTTCACCGACGCCTTCAACGGCGACAAGTTCGAGGTGGTGCAGGGGGAGGTGCAGCTCACCATCCCGGCCAACTCCGCCAGGGTACTGCTGTCGAGCTAGGGATAGCGGCAATAGAAAACCGGCGCTCGGGGCGCCGGTTTTTTTATGCCTGCATCCCCCGAAGTGACGGATGCTGCCTCATCGCGGTTTTTCGATCCAATAACCCTACGCCGCCATGTGTGATGCGACGAATGCATCAAACATCATCTCTTCATCAGTAGTTGATGCTGACATAGGGGACTTCGGTCACATCCCACGCCTGCTTGAGGTAGACGGTGAGCACGAAGAAGAAGTTGGCCAGCAGATTGGCGAAGCGATAGAGGATGGGATCGAAACGCACGCCGCTCTCTTCCAGGCGTACCAGC
Organism: Aeromonas sp. s6; assembly: GCF_040907815.1. Lineage (NCBI taxonomy): Bacteria > Pseudomonadati > Pseudomonadota > Gammaproteobacteria > Aeromonadales > Aeromonadaceae > Aeromonas > Aeromonas sp. s6. Next base: position 6,722 of record NZ_JBFOCN010000056.1, on the reverse strand, counting down.
AGACGCACCACCTTCTTGCTGCCACAGCGGCACAGGTGCAGGGTGGGAATGGGCTGGGGCCCCTGGGGCAGCACGAAGCCGGTCACCCGGCCGCGACTCGCCTCGTTGTAGTGATCGTACCGTCCCTTCAGCCAGTCCAGATCCTCCTCGAAGATGCCGAGCCGTCCCCGCACCGAGCCGTTGAGGTTGTAGATGAGCCGCTGCAGGGTCGCCAGATCCGCCATCACGGGCCGGGTATCCTCATCCGGCATCAGATGAGAGAGCACGGCCCCCACCTGGCAGCAGAGCTCGTCGGTGGCGATCTCGTAGTCGCACTGGAACTGGGTTTCGAAGATGAAGGGGTAGCAGAGCTCGCGCTTGTCTCTTGGCTTCTTGGGGTTCATGGCATCGCCGGGCTGGGGAAAAGGGCAGTGTGCCAGCCCGGGGACGGGCTGGCAAACACCCCGCCCCCGCCAGCATCACGGGGGCGTCACCAGACTAGCCGGTCGCCATCTGCTGGCCAAGCAGCCGCATGGCCTCCAGCATCCGCTGGTTGAAGCCCATGAAGCCTGCCCCCTGGGTCGCCCCGTCCTGACCCCGCGCCGCCAGCACGGTGGGTGTCAGCGCCTCCTGCTGGGAAGGGGGCAGCAGGGCGTCGGCCTGCTGCTGCAACCGGCTGAGCCTCGGCAGGTAGTCCGCCAGGGGCTTGAGGCTCTCCTGCAGGGAACTGGCCCCCTGGTAGGTCTGACTCAACTTGGCCGATTGCTTGAGCTTGAGGGAGTAGGAGACCAGCTGGCTGTCATCCAGTTGCAGCCCGTTCAGCCCGTCCGCCAGGGTCTTGCCGTCGCCCCCCTTGAAGAACTGCCCGGCCAGCTCGTCCAGCCCCTTGACCAGGGTGCCGATGGCATCCATCTCGGCACTGTCGAGATCCCCCTCCAGGGAGAAGTCGAAGCTCTGGCTCGACTTGAGGCTGAACTGGCTGCCACCCCCATCGCTCTGGGACTTGAACTGCCAGCTGTCGCTGAAGCGCAGCATCACCTTGTCCCCGTCCCGGGTCTCGATCTCGAGGAGGGCCTGCTGGCGGCTGGCCATCCTGGCATCCCCCAGATCCGTGGTCGACACCTTGCCGAAGAACTCCTTCTCGAACTCATCGAGCCCCTTCTGGATCAGCTTGTAGCTCTGATCCATGCCGGTCTTGATGTCCTCGTTGTCCGCCCAGTCACCGAGCTGCTTCCTGGCGTCACCGAAGCCCTTGTCCACCCCCTTGCGGGCCTGCTCCATCATCTTGGTCAGGTCGTCGTCGGACTTGCCGTCCGCACGGGCCGCGCCTATCCGCCCGGTGACGAACTGCAACACGTTGTCCGCCACCGACTGGAAATCGAACAGGGTCTCCGGGGTGATCTCCTGGGGTTCCTGCACCTTGGGTGCCTTGTAGCCCTGGCCGTTGATCTCCAGCGCAAATTGCAGCGCCTGCTGGATCAGCACCTGGGCCCATTTCGGGGGCTTGTTCAGGGAGACCTCATCCCCCTTGTCCGCCGTCTTCGACTCCGTCTGTTGAGGCGATTTGGGAGCAATGCCCACTCCCTTGGGTTGGGCTGTGCCCATGCCATCAATTTGCATCATTACTCTCCCGCCTATAGTGGTGGATCGGTTATCGGCCCGACTGGCCACTTCTTGACCACAAAAAACTTGGACAATCCGCAACGGCCTTTTAAAATCCCCACCCTTTGGTTGGCTGCGGCCTTCCCCCGGTCTTTCCCCGGCTCAGCCCGGTGCATGCGAGGTATCCATGACTCAATCCCAGCCCTCTTCCGCCGACGCCCAGGGCAGACGGACTCCTGCCGACTACCAGGCCCAGCTCGACGAGAAGCGCGATCGCCTCACCCAGCTGTTCGCCCCCTTCAATCCGCCTGCGCTGGAGCTGCACGCCTCTCCTGCCGAGCACTACCGGATGCGCGCCGAGTTCCGCATCTGGCACGAGGGGGACGACCTCTTCCACTGCATGTATGCACCGGCCACCAAGGAGATCATCCGGGTCGACAGCTTCCCCACCGCCAGCCTGCTCATCAACCGGCTGATGCCGGTGCTGCTGGCCGGGCTGCGCCCGCACCCCGTGCTGCGCAAGAAGCTGTTCCAGATCGACTATCTCTCCACCCAGTCCGGCCAGATCTGCGTCAGCCTGCTCTACCACCGCAAGCTGGAAGCCGAGTGGCAGCCGGCCGCCGAGGCGCTGCAGGCCGACCTGCGTGCCAAGGGGTTCGAGCTGCAACTGATTGGCCGCGCCCACAAGCAGAAGATCTGCCTCGGGGATGACTTCGTCATCGAACGCCTGACCGTGCAGGGGCGCGAGCTGGTCTACAAACAGGTGGAAAACAGCTTCACCCAGCCCAACGCCGCCATCAACGAGCAGATGCTGGGCTGGGCCCTGGACGTGACCAAAGAGAGCGAGGGGGACCTGCTGGAGCTCTACTGCGGCAACGGCAACTTCTCCATCGCTCTGGCGCAGAACTTTCGCAAGGTGCTGGCCACCGAGATCGCCAAGCCGAGCGTGGACTCCGCCCAGTTCAACATCGCCGCCAACGGTGTCGACAACCTGATCATCCTGCGCATGTCGGCGGAGGAGTTCACCATGGCGATGCGCGGTGAGCGGGAGTTCAACCGCCTCAAGGGGGTCGATCTTGGCGCCTACCAGTGCAACACCATCTTCGTCGACCCGCCCCGGGCCGGTCTGGACGACGCCACCGTCAAGCTGGTGCAGGATTACGACAACATCCTCTACATCTCCTGCAACCCCGAGACACTGCAGGCCAACATGGCCGTGCTCGGTGAAACCCACGAGATCGCCCGCTTCGCCCTGTTCGACCAGTTCCCCTGGACCCACCACATGGAAGCCGGGGTGTACCTGAAGCGCAAGGGCGGCTGATCCGGGCTGTTCCCCGGCTGCTCCATGGCAGCCGGAGCCGCTATGGCCACTGAAGGGCACGGATCCTGCCTCATCGCGCTGCCCCGACCCGCCACGGGACAAGTGGGGGCGGCCCGATACCAACCGATTCATCCTGTCCCCCCTTCTCCCCCGGGAGAAGGGGCAAAAACCCCCGCATTGATTAGTTATCCCGGTGCAGAGCGCGGACGCAGCCGTTATGCTGGCGACACGTCCACTCACGCCATGACCGGGGAATCACGCCACCATGCCACGCGTTCTGTTTGTTGAAGACGATCCCGAGATAGGCCAGCTCATCAGCAGCTGGCTCGGTCGCCACGACATCGAGGTGCTGCTGGAGACCCGGGGTGACCGGGCACTCGACAGGGCCCTGGCCGAGCAGCCGGATCTGGTGCTGCTCGACATCATGCTGCCGGGGCAGGATGGCCTCTCCCTGTGCCGGGATCTGCGCCCGCGCTTTGCCGGCCCGATCGTCATGCTCACTTCGCTCGACAGCGACATGAACCAGATCCTGAGCCTGGAGCTGGGGGCCAACGACTACATCCTCAAGACCACGCCCCCCCCGGTGCTGCTGGCCCGGCTGCGAGTCCAGTTTCGCCAGCAGGGGCAGAGCCAGCAGGCCGTGGTCCCCGCCGCCCCGCCCCAGCGCCTGCAGTTCGGCCGCCTCCAGATAGACGGCCCGGGTCGGGACGTGCGCCTCGATGGGGAGAGCATCCCCCTCTCCACCGCCGATTTCGACCTCCTGTGGGAGCTGGCCTGCCACGCCGGCCAGATCCTGGGGCGGGAGGCGCTGTTTCGCAGCCTGCGGGGGCGCGACTACGACGGCCAGGATCGCAGCATGGACGTGGCCATCTCCCGTCTGCGCCGCCGGCTCGGGGATGACAGCAACAACCCGACCCGCATCAAGACGGTGCGCCAAAAGGGTTATCTACTCGTACCCCAGGCTTGGGAATGAGCTGGTGTCTCACACGCCTGCACACCAGAAGCCAGGGAATGACAGCAACAACTCGATCTGGATCAAGACGGTGCGCCAAAAAGGTTACCTGCTGGTGCCCCAGGCCTGGGAATAAGCCCCGCCGAATGACCTTGATGCACTCAGCCTTCTCCCCTTGCGGGAGAAGGGTTGGGGATGAGGGGCAACAAGGCAATGTCCAGACGCAATCCAGGCAAGAGGAGAGCCCCGATGCGACGCCTGTTTATCCAGTTCTATCTGTTGCTGATAGGCTGCTTCGCCCTCGCCATTCTGCTCATCGGGCTGGTCTATCAGGTCAGTGCAGAGCGGGCGGGGGACCGTTATCTGGAGCGGATGATGCAAGGCTCCCTCGGCCTGCTCACTGGCGAGCTGGCCCGGCTGCCGCCGGAACACTGGGCCGCCCGCACCGGCGAACAGAGCCGCCAGCTCAATCTGCCGCTGCAGATCGGCGTCCTCGCCAACCAGCCCCTGGCCAGCGAGGATCAGGCCTTCCTCGAGGCGGGAAACATCGTCATCGTCGAGGAGGATGACACCTTCCTGCAGCGCATCCCGAACACCGACAAGGTGCTGATCGTCGGCCCCGTCCCCTACCTCTCCTACCTGCACGAGCTGCACTGGGTGGACGTGGGGCTGTTGCTGCTCATCGGCCTTTCCCTCGGCCTGCCCATCCTGCTCTGGCTGCGCCCCCACTGGCGCGGCCTGCAACAGCTCGAACAGACCGCCCGCCGGGTCGGCGACGGGGATCTCTCCTGTCGCACCGGTTTGCCGCCCGGCAGCAGCCTGGGCCGGGTCGGCCGCACCTTCGACCAGATGGCGGAGCAGTTGCAGGCCATGCTGGCCAGTCGCAAGCAGTTGACCGACGCCATCGCCCACGAGCTGCGCTCCCCCCTGGTGCGGCTGCGCTATCGCCTCGCCATGCTGGCCGAGCCTCCCTCACCCGAGGAGCAGCAGGGACTGGAGCGGGACCTCGGCGCCCTCGATGCCCTCATCGAGGAGATGCTGACCTATGCCAGGCTCGATCGCCCCGAACTGCCGCTGCAATGCAGCGATCTGGAGCTCGGCAGCTGGGCCGGCAGCCGCCTTGCCGACTGGCAGGCCCTGCGACCGGACAAGCGGCTCGACTTCGTGCGCCCGGCCATGGCTCTGCCCTGGCGCGGCGACACCCGATTGCTGGACCGGGCGCTGGAAAACCTCATCGGCAACGCCCTGCGCCATGCCACCAGCCAGGCAAGCCTCTGCATAGCGCGACAGGGGGACGACTATCTGCTGGAGGTCGCCGACGATGGCCCCGGCATCGATCCCGCGCTGGCCCCGCAAATCTTCGAGCCCTTCGTGCGCCTGGATCAGAGCCGGGACAGACGCACCGGCGGCGCCGGGCTGGGGTTGGCCATCGTGCGCAGCATCGCCCACCACCACGGCGGCGAGGTGCAACTGCTGCCAAGCAGCAGCGGTGCCCGTTTCTGCCTGACCCTGCCCGTACATTTGGATACAAACCGTCACCAGTCGCTCACTGAACCGCAGGTCGAACAGCCCTAGGATGAAGTCATGGAGAAACGCTCCATGTCATCAAACCGAACGAGGAACTGGAATATGAACAAGCTGATCCCCCTGACTCTGGCCGCTGTCTTCGCCCTGACCTCCGGCTTCACCATGGCCGCCACCCCGACCAAGGCCGCCGCTCCCCACGCCACCCAGACCAAGGTCGTGAAAAAACATCACAAGGCAGCCCACGCCAAGGCGCCGGCCGTCAAGGTTGCTCCCAAGACCAAGTAAGCTGCCCGCTTCCGCCATGAAAAAGGCTATGTCCCAATTACGTGTTGCATGGGGCGCCCCAGCGCCTCATGCAAGCAACGTGGTACATTCACTTCCCGCCCGTAGCGCTCCAACATCCTTCGCCAACCCAGATAATTTCTCAGATAGTGGGTCGCTACCCCATGGAACCGCTCCATCCACTCTTTCAACCGACGGTGATATCCGTTTACATGCTGGATATGGTACGCGCCAACCACACGCTCGCCTTGGCGATTGCGCACGACCTGATGGGTCACTCCCTGCGCTTTGCTGAAACTGGCATACACCCCGGCGCCGTCGCTACACAACACCGCATCTGACGAGACAAGGGGTGTCAAAACAGCTATCACCGTCTCGGCATTCATTTTCTCCAACTGAAAATCCGCATGGTGACCAGCCCGGTCCTGAACCACCATCACCGGGATGTAATCCGGCCCTGTGCCTCGGGTACGGCCTTTGCCCCCACGGTGGCGGGCCGGGCGGGGCAAACCACGTTGCCCTTTAAACGACTCCAAGAAGAAGGTCTCATCAACCTCGACGATACCCCCTTCCCGTGCCGCCTGGTGACTCGCCATGGCTTTCAGGAAGCGGTGACGCCACAAGAAGGCGGTGTTTTTACAGACTCCGCAGCGGACGGCAGCCTGTCGGACGGTCAGACCGTCGATGAGGGCCTGGGCGTAGTCTTCCCAGCATTGTGCCTTGCGAAGTCGAGCCAGAGGCGTCTTGGTGAGAACGGAACTGGTGCGTAGACACTGCTTGCAGCGATAACGACGCAGCCCTCGACTCCAACCCCAGGGAGCCAACTGCGTAGCCTCGGCCTGACAGTGAGGGCAACATCGACAAGCGGGGAGTTGAGCGGCCAGCGAGGTGATTGGGTGAGGGGTAGTGAGTTCATGTTGCGCGAGGCGACGCTGGCGCATGGTGAGCTGTGGAAAGAGAGACAGTAGATGTTGAAAGGCTTGGGTATCCATGATGGAGGCCCTCAGGGTGATGACCTACTTCAAGGTTAGCCTTTCAACATGTAATTGGGACAGCGCC